>JAUIJQ010000329.1 GCA_030431165.1 Rhodothermia bacterium
TCGGGAAGGCGCAGATCGGCGCTGTCGACCTGATCCTCGCGGGCCAGTACAACGGCGCGCTGGATCGTGTTCTCCAACTCGCGCACGTTTCCGGGCCATGAGTAAGTACGCAGCGATTGCATCGCGCCATCCGTAAATCCGGAGACGTATCCCCGGGACCCGACGGCATACTTCTCGAGAAAGTAGTTCGCCAGGAGTGGTATGTCGTCCCGACGTTGCCTCAGGGGCGGCAGGACGATCTCGATCGTGTTCAGGCGGTAGTAGAGATCCTCACGAAAGTCACCTTCAGCAATCATGTCACGAAGCGGACGGTTCGTGGCGCACAACACACGCACGTCTACGCGTCGCGTGCGCTCATCGCCGACCCGCTTGATCTCGCCCTCCTGCAGGACCCGCAGCAGGCTTGTCTGCATTCTCGCGCTCAACTCACTTACTTCGTCGAGAAAGATGGTCCCGCCGTGTGCTGCTTCAAAGAGCCCCTTTTTGTCAGCGGTTGCGCCGGTGAACGAACCTTTTCGATGTCCAAACAGCTCGCTCTCGAGCAGGGAGTCAGGCAACGAGCCGCAGAACACAGCTACAAACGGCTCGTTCTTTCGCTCACCGTTGTAGTGTATCGCTCGAGCGACGAGCTCTTTACCCGTCCCGCTCTCGCCCGTCAACATGATCGTTGCCGTTGTGTCGAGTACGCGGGTCATCGTTTCGAAAACCTCCCTTATCGCCGCGCTCTGACCGATGATGCCGTCAAAGCCGTGCATCCGTCGAACCTCTGACCGGAGGCGCCGATTCTCGTCACGCAGGGACTGGTAAAGCTCCGCGTTCTCGAGTGCAACCGCCGCCTGATTTGCAACGGCGCTCAGAAACGGAAGGTGTTCGGGCAGGAAGCGTCCGCGGCGACTGACCGAGTCGAGATAGATCGCGCCGATCTGTTTCTGTTTTCGGCGGAGGGGGACACATGCGATCGACTGGATCTTTTCGATAATGATGCTTTCGGAGGCACCGTATTTATCATCCGACTCGGCTTCAAAAACGAGAACGGGCTCGCCGCTTTCGAGTACCTCCTGCACAACAGACGTTGAGATCCGCACGATCTCCCCGAGTTGGTCGTCTGCAATGTTGTAGTGGGCTCGCGCCTCAAACAGCTCGTCATCTGCGGGCCGGTGCAACAGGACAAACCCCCGCTCAGCGTCAAGTGTCTCGACCGCCACGCGCAGCACGCGACGAAGCAATTCGTCGGGGTCGTGGATCGTGTTTATGGACAACGCGATCTCAGATAGTGCTTCAAACGGATTGTATTCGGTTCCTTCCATGTCAGGGGACGAGAAATCCGGCTTCACGGGACCGGCTTCGGTTTCCGAACCCGTCAACGACGGACAGGGTCCAATAATATTGGCCTGTTATCAGCGTGGTCGCGGCCGTGTGTGTCGTGACTGACGACTCGATGTCAGCCGACGAATAAACGACGGTAGAGACCTCGCCGTCCATCCTGTACACATCCACCTGATACGTGAAGGCAAAGGGCAGGTCGGATTGCAGCCACGTCAACGTCGGTGATTCACCCGGTACCTCCTGCGAGCCCGACGGTGTGAGTGTTTCCGGCACATCATCGATAACGCGGGACAAGTAGAGACCCCCAAGTTCGATGACGGCGCCCGTCTGGTCGGCGACACGCAGCGCGAGTTCTCGCCCAAGCAGCTCGTGTATGGTTGTGCCGGGCATTTCGATCTGGTTGATCGAGACCGCAAAGACGCCGCCCTCGGATGTCGGCAGTGCCGTGCGTTCAAAAGCCAGATGGGGAATGACAAGAGTGACAGACGCGATATCGACGAGTCCGTCAGGGTCGGTCACGGTGGCATCCACATCCAGTCTGTAGAGGTCCTCCTGCGGCCACCAGCGGCTGGTGTGGCCTGTTCGCAAGCTGTGACCAATCACGTGCGGGAGTGCGTTGATCGTGTGGCTTACCGGTGTCGTCTGGCCGGCAGTCACCGCAATCGTATCCACAATCGCAGTGTACCCGTCGCCAGAGATCGTTAGATAGAACGTACCCGGTGCAAGCCCTGTGAGGGAGAAGGAACCGTCGGATTGTGTGACCGACGTGCCGCCGATGGTTGCTCCGGCTGAGGCAACGACCGAGACGGTGATTCCGCCAATCGGGGTGAATCCGCGACTGAGGATCTGGCCTTCTATCCGCCCAGCGTTTTCGTACTCGGGAGAAAGCGGGTCAAGCGGATTCAGGTGTTCAGCGTCGTTCCAGCACCCTCCGGTGAACGTCGCGGACAGCAGCAATAGAACCATCGCGCAGGCTTCGGTCGCGCGGGACTTTGCCGTTGTATTCGCGATGCTCTTCATTCTGATCAGCCGTGCGGTACTGCTACGAACAACGAGAGCGGCCGGAGCCGCTCTCGTTTGACCGAATTATGGTGTCAGGCGCGGTTACCTGACGACCGCAATCTGTTTCGACTCCTGGAAGCTCCCACCGTCGATGCGCACAAAGTACGATCCGGCCGCAAGTCCGGCTGCATCGATCTGGACGTGCCGCGGGGAGTTCGCATCAACGGGTCCGTTGTGCAGAACCTTGACCTGGCGGCCCGCCACGTCGTACAGGGCGACGTTGAGGTCAGCCTGCGCCCGCAATACAACCGACATGGTAGCCACATCGGTCACGGGATTCGGGTAGACTTCGGTGATCACGTACGGCTCATCGAGTGCAATCGAAACTTCGATTACCGGTGAGTAGGTGGAGCCACCGTTTGCATCAATCTGACGCAGGCGCACGTGATAGTTACCCGGCAGGAGATCTGACACCCGGAACGAATACGGTTTTGGTTCAGTCGACGTGCCGGCGCCGGCAATAAACGCGGACTGTTGGTACGATTCGTCATCTGCGAGTCTGTATTCGATTTCGAATCCTGCGTTGTTCACTTCAGACTGTGTTTCCCAGCGTACAACGATGTCGCGACCGTCAACGACGGCTTCGATGTCGCCAAACTCAACCGGGAGCGATGCGTCGGCCGTGAACAGACCGTGTCCGTGTGTACCTGCGGCGATGAAGCCGTCTGACGCGCGAACCCTGACCATGTCGACGATCGTATTGTCGATGTCGGTTGGACCTTCCTGCGTCCAGACCGTAGATCCACCCGACAGTACGTCGGTTGAATACAAGCCAGTGCTTGTGCCGACGAAGTACGAAGTCGGTGACGCCTCGGGCATCATTGCAACTGATCGGAACGACGGTCCGTCGTCACCAAACGCATTCGGCGTGCCGAGCAGGTTGCCCTCGACGTTCGTCCAGGTTGACCCGCCATCATCGCTGAACCAGACACCGACGGTGTTGTAGTTCGAAAACGTGACCATCATGCGGTCAGCGTCGGATGGATCAACAGCGATGCCGCTCACGAAGGCTGAGGGTAACCCGGAGTTGATCGAGGTGATGGCCGATGCCGGCGTATACGTGTCGGCACCATCGATACGGAACAAGCCGCCGTTTGACGTACCGAAGTACAAACGGCTGCCGGTTGATGAAACCGCCAGTGCGGAAACCGATCCTGATACGCCCGGAGGCGTGAGATTTGTCCAGTTTGTTGAGGGCGCCGCGCTTCCAAACATCGCGATGCCTTCGAGGTTCGAATTACGCCACACCGTAACGCCGGCTGCCTGGTACATAATCCGCTCGTCACCCGGATCGATTACAAACGGGTTGATGAACAGATAACCAGAAGCGCCCGACGGGTCAACGCGTGTAAAGCCCTGGTACGATCCGGCAGCGTTGTACACAAGGCGGTATACGAGTCCGCCCTGAGCAGACACGTATCGCGACGTGCCGGTAGAGATCGGTGAAGACACGTTGTCGGCCACGGCGCAGTGAGATCCGTCGCCAGTCAACTCTTCGACCCACGGCGTGGTTGTGGCAGGGAACATGGTGCCCCACGTGCCATTGTCCTGCAGGCCGCCGCCGACCCACGAATCTGCGTCGTTTGAGTTGAAGCAGACCGTGTAGAACTGGGTGGTGTGGTAACCATTGTTCAGCGATGTCCAATCGACGTTGCCGTCGCCCGCCGCCATGACGTCACCGGTGACGTGGAGTCCACCGTCGTTACCCGAAACGAAGATATCCGGGTCGTTTTCTCCGACGCCGACTCCGTACGGGGGAGGCAGGAACGATCCCGAATGTTGGTCAGGATGGTGGTCGTCGGTACCGCCGTTGTACCGCGCGTAGCTCGCGCCGCCGGCGTCATAGCCACCGATCCAGGTATCACCCGAACCCGCGGAGCCAGCCGTTCCCGTTATGTCGATACGGTAAAGGCTTGTGCCTCCGATCAGTACGATGTCTGTATTCGTCGGATGGGGTTCGACGTACAGGTTGTATGAACTCTGCGAGTCAAAATTGCCGGTGAGGCTTCCCCGGGCCGGCACAAAAGCGGAATAGTCGCACCATCCGCTGCTTGGAGCCCCGCCAATGCCGGGGCAGGTGACCAACGACGAATTGTACAGGTACAACGAGTGGGTGCTTGACCCAAGGTCGGCCAGCACCCAAACGTAGTCAGGGTCGGCCGGGCTGACAGCGATTTCAGCACGCGCAAATGCGGGACCGTCTGGATACGCCATGTCAGAGAATGAACCCGATCCGCCGGATGTGCTCATGTTCAGTCCTGTCCCGGTAACGGAGCAGGAACTGCTCAGCGACGTGTATACG
>JAUIJQ010000330.1 GCA_030431165.1 Rhodothermia bacterium
GACCGCGCACCCTTTTGACCGGCTCATCCCTGGACACCCTGTATGCCAATCGTGAACCCGCCGGACGAATGGCGTCGAGTTTCGCGGTTGGCGAGGAGTCTGGCGAGATGACGTCCGCGGCAGTGCGTCGTGACACGCTCGCTTTGGTGGCGCCGTTGGATCTCGTCGAGCCAACGGTGTCCGGCGGGCAGACGTATCGGCTGGACGTCGTGACGCGTTCTCGAATTGTAGGACACTTCTTTCCCAGTGGCACTGTAGATGCGCAGGAGGCGTGGGTGGAGCTTCAGGCGATCGATGGTGCCGGGAAACCCTTCTTCTGGAGTGGCTTCCTGGATGACGCCGGACGCGTAGACCCGTCAGCGCATTTTTTCAAGTCGTTGATGGTAGACGGCGCGGGCAATCCGATTGACAAACGAAACGCGTGGTCCATGCGGTCGGTTGTGTACGTTAACCTGGTCCCGCCTGGCGCAACAGACATCGCCCACTACAGGATTCCGATCCCACGCGACGTTGAGGGGCCAATCCGATTTGTTGCGCATCTGAAGTACCGCAAGTTCACCGACTACTACACGCGTTTTGCGTACGCGGGCGTGTCTGAGTCAACGGATGAGCCCGGCGTAGTGACACCCCACTATGACAATCGGCAGGTGACCTTCGATGGCGACCTTTCTGCCGTGTCAGGCCCCATGAAGTCGATTCCTGATGTCCCGGTGGTGACCATGGCGTCGGATACAATCGTCGTGTCTGTTGATCCCGCCGCCGGCCCTCTGTCTACATCGACGATTCAGGCTGACCAGCCGCTGTGGGGAAGATGGACGGACTATGGTATCGGACTGCTCAGGGAAGGTGACCTCCGCGGCGCTGAGCGTGCCTTTGCACGTGCTCGAGACGCTGATCCGTCCAAAGCCGATAGTTGGGTCAACATGGCTCGAGTGTACATCGCAGACGATCAACTGGATAAAGCCGCAGCGGTAATTGACAGCGCACAGGCACTCAATCCGGCGTTTCACAAGGCACACTTCTTCGACGGGGTGGTGCTGAAACAGTTGGGGCGGTATGACGAAGCGGTTGCTGCGTTTGACGCGGTCATTGAGAACTATCCGCGTGACCGCGTGGTCCTGAACCAGCGGGCACGTACGCTTTTCCTGCAGGAGCGACTCGAGCCTGCCGCTCGTGGATTCGAATCGGTACTCCGAATCGATTCCGAGGACCTCATGGCACACTACAACTTGATGCTCGTCTTCCGGGCCCTAGGTGACTCATCGCGTGCAGCGACGCACGAGCGTCGCTACCGACGGTACAAAGACAATGAACAGTCGGTGGCGTTGTCCCGGGCCTACCGCGCCGAGAATCCGCACGACAACAACGAAGCCCAGGCAATCCACGAGCACACATCACTCTGGCGCGCGGAATAGACGGCTAGCGAATGAGCGTCAGTGGTCGCGCGTCGAACGTGGCACCGCTGACCACCCTGACGAAGTACAGCCCCGGCGGCATCTCTGACGCGTCCCAGGCGACTTCGTGACGGCCGAGTGGCAGGTGGGCCGCGAGCGGTTGCGCAACCGTGCGACCAAGCAGGTCGTGGATCGACACGGTTGTCCATCCCCCGGCGCGAAGCACAAAAGGTATCGTTGTCTCACTCGAGAACGGGTTCGGATAGTTCGACGCGAGTACCGCGACGCGTCCGTCTCCAGGCCATTCAGCCTGCGGCATCGTGTCAACCGTTGTGCGACCGCCCGTCGTAGTATGCAGAACGGTTCCGAAGTCTCCGACAACCGTTCCCGTATTCGCGTCAGTCATGACCGCGCTGTTCAGGACTTGACCGGTTCGGCTGAGCTGACGTACCCAGGTGGTCCCACCATCCACTGTCCTGAGGATTGTTGCGAGTCGGCCGACGGCTATGCCGTGTAGAGAATCGGAAAAGTGAATGCCGCGCAGCTCCGACGAAATACCCGTGGACTGCTCGGTCCATGAAGCACCGCCATCCGCTGTATGGAAAATCTCGCCCAGGGTACTGGCCATCCATCCGTGCATAGGATCCGCAAACGACACAGATGCCATAAAGCCCGAAGATCCGTGGCTTATGGTTGCCCATGAGACACCGCCGTCGGTCGTCTGCTGATGCGAGCCGCTTGACGTGGCGCCAACGGCCACACCCGATGTGGAGGTCCGGAAGTCGACGTCAAACAATGTGTACGGTGCGCCCGTCGGATGGCTCATCCAGCTTGATCCACCATTGGTAGTTCTGAGGGCTGATCCTGCGACGCCTACAGCTACGGCTGTATCATCGTCGATCTGCTTGACGGCTTCAAGCTGTGTGGTGGTGCCACTTGGTTGAATAGTCCAGGACGCTCCAAAGTCGCTGGTTCGATAAATCGATCCGGCATTACCGACGGCGGTGCCAACACCCGACGCGAGCAACGACACCCCGTTGAGGGTGGCGACGTTGGCGCCTGTGTGCTCACGCCAGGTGATCCCACCGTCGTCCGTCCAGAGTACGCGGCCGCCCGTTCCGACCGCAACGCCTCGATTGGTGTTGGCGAAGGCAACGTCGTTGAAGGAACTGAGATATCCGGACGACAGCATAGACCACGATGCACCGCCGTTTGAGGAGCTCAACGTTGTGCCTAGGGTGCCCACTGCGATTCCGAACCCGGCGTCGTTGAACGCAACATCGAGCAAGCCCTGTTGTGCACAGTCACCGGAAGGAATGGTCCATGTCGTGCCGCCGTCGGTGCTTCGCAGCACATTACCACAGACGATACCGAGGCCGGTTGCTACGACGGTAGCTGCGTCGACATAGTGCACCGAGTAGATGAAGCCGGATGTCCCGCTTGGGCGCTGTACCCACGTCGCGCCACCGTCTGTAGTCTGCAAGACGGTACCCGACCAGCCGGCAGCAATTCCGTTGTCACCGTCAAAGAACGTGACGGCATTCAGCGTTTGGGTAGTACCGCTTGTGCGCGACGTCCAGGTTGTACCTGCGTCGTCTGTTTGCAGTATTACGCCGCCGGCACCAACCGCTGTTGCTTTGTTGGCCGCCGTCGCGTGGACATCGTAGAGCGATGCAGTGGTGGTGCTCATCCGGTTCTCCCAGCTCGCACCACCGTTACTGGTAGTAATAATCACGCCGCCGGCGCCGACCGCGTAGCCGCTCTGACCGTCGTAGAACGAGACGCCATTAAGCACCGTGATGAATATGCCGCTTTCCTGGCCGACCCAGGTTGCTCCCCCGTCTGATGTCTTTCGGATGGTTCCATTGGTTCCTACGGCCCATCCCAGAGAAGCGCCTGAAAATGCGACGTCCCACAGGGTTTCGGTTGTACCGGCTGAGTGTTCACTCCAAGTTGCACCGGAATCGCTGGTTCTTGCAACTACGCCGGCGAGCCCGACTGCGACCGCGCTCGTTGATGACAGCGCGACGACGGCGTTCAGGTCGCTGCCCGTTGGTTCAAGGTTTTGCCAGGTCCAGCCGTATTGGGCTTTGGCCTGCAATGAGGGAAAAGACAAAAGCACCGCAACGGAAATTGCGGCAAGCCAGCCTGGATACCGCATGGCCGGACCCTCCGATCAAGGTGAGGGGTCGGCGATCCAGCAGGGTGGCTGGTCGTCGGCCGAGTTGACCGGCTATTTACGTCGCTTTGCGGATTTGCGGGAGAGGGGTGACAAAATAATCCGAGTGCGGTCGCGCCGAAAAGGGCCCGACGGAACAGGAACGTCGGTCAAACGGACGGCTACCGCGACCAGAAGTGCTCAAAGTCGGGAGCGGCCGGTTCGGTGTGGTCCAGAATCCGGCGGATTGACCGGTACACAAGGTCGCCCATTGTCTCGCACCGCCTGAACGACTCGTCTTCGTAATGCTCGACGAGTTGGTCCCGCAGTCGCGTAGTAAACTCGTCGTTTGAGATGATGTCCTCGCGCATGACCTCCATCAGCGCGTCGAAGCGACCGTGTGATACCCGAACCCGATTTGCGATCATCGCGCGCTCTTCTTTCTGATACTGCACGACGTTTGCGGGGTCGAGGTGCTCGATGCCTACTTTGATAAACGGACCGTTCTGCGTGTAGAACGCAGGCAGGTAGACCTGCTTGCGCCAGTGGTGGCTCTGCTGGTCAAAGTCTATCGGGCGCATCGTGTAATGCCACTTCTCAAAGTCGCGGCGCACGTCTACCACGAAGTTGCCCGTGTGCATGTCACCCAGAAGCCGCACGAAGCACCGCTCGTTGAACTTTGCAAACTCCTTTGCCAGCCGAACCTGGTCAAACGTGCCGGATGGCATCGCCTCGCGAATAAACACGTCGGCCGGTATGCCGATGATGTGCTCTTCGATGAGCGTCTTGTCACGTACAACGTAGTTGATGCGGCTCGGGCTGAGTATGTGCTCGAGCTCCAGCCCATAGATACGGTTGGCATCGATGCGTTTTACGTAGAAGTAGTCAAAGTTCTCGTTGAGCGCGTTGACAATACGCACGCGCAGGGGGAGCGTGTTGCCGTAGAGGCAGAGGTCAACCCGGTCTATGTAGAGATGTTTTACGGCGTCGAGGTCACCATCAGCCTTCAGGATGGCGTACGTCTCTCTGAGTTGATCGTGGATCTCCCGTTGCTCGTTAGCAGGATACAGCACGGTCGACCAGAACGTGTCGTCTCCTGACTCGTCGTACAGCG
>JAUIJQ010000331.1 GCA_030431165.1 Rhodothermia bacterium
CTATGCGGTTTGATCCCCCGAGCACGTCGATGCCATGCAGGATGCTGTCGTCAGCCTGTAGTGCAAGCTGCGTTTCGCGGGCAATGGCCGCCGTTCGGTCGGTTGGCAACGCAACCGCTTCGTCCAGAGCATTGGTGTGCAGCGACTGCGTGTGACCGGTAACGGCGGCAAGGGCCTCGAGCATCGTCCGGCTAACGTTGTTGTAGCTGTCCTGTGCCGTAAGGCTCCATCCAGAGGTCTGGCAGTGTGTCCGCAAGGCCATGGATTTTGGATTCGAGGGTCCAAAGCGCTTGACCAGCCCTGACCAGAGCCACCGCGCGGCGCGGAGTTTTGCGACCTCACGCGCAAAGTCCATCCCGATCCCGAAGAAGAACGAGATGCGCGGTGCAAAATCATCAATCGCCATTCCTGCGTCCAGCCCGGCACGAACGTACTCCAGTCCATTGGCGAGTGTGTAACCGAGCTCAATGCCCGCCGTGGCGCCGGCTTCCTGCATGTGGTAGCCGCTCACACTTATCGGGTTGTACCGCGGCACATTGGCAGCGCAGTACCGCATGATATCGCGTACAATCCGCATGGAGGGTTCCGGCGGATACACGTACGTGTTCCGGACCATGAACTCCTTCAAGATGTCGTTCTGAATTGTCCCCGACAGCGCCGACGGTTCGACGCCCTGCTCCTCAGCGGCAACGATATAGAACGCGAGGATTGGCAGTACCGCGCCGTTCATCGTCATCGAGACCGACATCGTGTCAAGCGGGATGCCGTCAAAGAGGACCTTCATGTCTTCGACTGAGTCCACCGCGACGCCGGCTTTGCCGACGTCTCCGCGAACGCGCGGATGATCGGAATCGTAGCCGCGGTGTGTCGCGAGGTCAAAAGCGACCGAAAGCCCGCGCTGGCCCGCGGCGAGATTGCGGCGGTAAAACGCGTTGGATTCTTCGGCCGTCGAGTATCCGGCATACTGGCGGATGGTCCACGGCCGGCCGTTATACATGGAGGGATAGGGGCCGCGAAGAAAAGGAGGGCGACCGGCGAAAAGAAGATCAGCCCGGTGTGCCGGAAGTTCGTCGAGTCTATCAGCGGGTGTCATACCCCGCTGAGCAGCGCCAGAGCCCTCGCCTGCACGCGCCTTCTCCGACGGTGCAATCGCCGAGGCGATACGCTCGACGTAGAAGCTGCCCGCGACGGCGTCTGAATCATCGTCTTGATGAACGCCGCCAAGATGCCCCTCCAGTTGCAGCACCTGCTGCATCGCGACAAATCGACGGACCGCATCAACTTGCCCATCCACGCCGTCTGCCGGGACAAATGAAGTCACGCACGCGCAGCCGAGAAGAGCCGCAATCGCGTGTTTGGACGCGAGAATGAGGTCAGTGTCATTCGATGACATCTCAATCGGTGCTGCCAGGCCTGCGCGCAGCAGCAGGGGCGGCGCACTGTTCCTTGCATTGTCTTCCAGGCCCTGTATCGAGTCGATGACCCGAGTCGCCGCGCGCAGCATCGCCACGTCGTCCCATAATCGACCGGTTGCCGGCAGGAGGATGGGTATAACAAACGGCGAACGCCCTGAACCGTCAGCAACCTTGAGTTCACTCAGTACGCGCTCCGCCGTGGCCCGGAGACTGTCGATATCGGTGGAAAGGAGCGTATGGGGGAGCGCACAACCCGTGGTGGGGCCGCATTCAGCCGAAACCCGGCCTGCAAAGGATAGCCAGGCCGAAAGCGACGCTGCGTCGCGCGGGACGACGAACGCCGCGTCGAACTGGTCGAGCATTTGATCAATTTCCGCTCCGGCAAATCCGTCGAAGGACTCGACATCGACATGGACCGACACGGAAGTCGCTCCGAGGCTGGTAGCCGCGCGGATGGCGTCTTCGACCGATCCAGACAATGTGACGTCGGCATTCACCGATGTCGGCGTAATGGAGCGCGGTGCCGAGGAATCCGCAATCGAAGTGGCCCGGGCTGCCCGCGCCGTTTGGAGGGCCTCGATCGCTATCCCCGGCGCAATCTCGCGCAGGTACGCGGCAGAGTCCGAGCCGTTTGATCGTGAGTCAGCCATTCAGCCTGTTTGATTTGAGATGGGGCGGCCTGTCAACGCCCGATAGCGCCCAATGATGCCATACGTTGCCACGCCAAAAGCCACCGAAGCATTGAGCGACTGTTTCGTGCCGAATTGCGGGATTTCCAGCGCGATATCGCACAGTTCGAGTACTTCATCCGACACACCGTGGACCTCGTTTCCGACGACAAGCAGAAGAGGATAATGGTCTCCCGTCAAGTCGGAAATGGTCGTCGGAGAATCGGTAATCTCAAGGGCGGCAATGGTATAATGCCGAGCTTTTAAGTCGATAATCAGGTCTGTCGGATGCCCGTGGGCGAGCCACGGAACGGTCTTTTCGGCTCCGAGTGCTGTTTTCCGGATTGCGCGGTTGTTGGGTGTTGCTGTAATTCCGGTCAGATACAGTCTTTCCAGGGCCGTGGCGTCGGCGGTGCGGAACATCGATCCAACGTTGTGGATTGATCGAATGTCTTCGAGCAATGCCGACACGGGATGTCGCGGCACGGCGTCAGGTGCGGATGCGGCGTGACGGGGAATGTCCTGAGTCGCGAGCCTTCGCATTGGTGGTGGTCCGTGGCTGTGGTTGGTGGCGGTGCCCTGACATGGCTACAGTCTTTGACCGCGGTGTTCGATAATCTGTTTGGCGTTTATTCTTGGGGCCTAGCCGCTCCACGCTTGTGGCTGCCGTAGTCTGGCGGCCGTTCATAAGTTATTCCCAGGCTAAAGTAAGGGCAGTACATGGTTTCAGTTGAACAGGGTCAGGCAAGGACGCCACATCGCATCGCGCGGCGTGTAAGTGTGCTGCTATTTGTGTTTCTGTTTGTTGGGTCGGGCTGTACGACGTTGCGAGAATTCGCGGCGCTGCGCAAGGTCGATTTTAGTCTGGACACGGTGCAGGAGTTGACGCTTGCGGGTGTTCGGCTGGACGCAATCGAGAGTTACGACGACCTGCGTGTCGTTGACCTGGCTCGCCTCGGTGCTTCGCTGGCCCGCGAGGAAATGCCGCTGTCATTCCGGCTGATGGTCGGCGCCGAAAATCCGGCAGAGAATCGTGTTTCGGCCCGAATGATGCGTTTTGACTGGACGCTGTTTCTCGAGGATCGGGAAACGGTGTCGGGTTCATTCGACACGCCGATTGAGCTGGAGCCGGGCATCCCCGGTGCCATTCCGCTGCTCGTTGAGTTGGATCTGCTTGACTTTTTTGGCAGCAACCTGACTGATCTGGCGGAGCTTGGCCTCTCCCTGTCGGGGCAGGGCGGCGAGCCGAAGAATCTCCGACTCGAGGCGACCCCCACAATTGATACGGCGATTGGGCCCATCCGGTATCCTGAGCCGATTCGGGTAGTCAGTCGAACGGTGGGATAGCCTGCTATTCTGACGGTATTTCGTCGTTTCGGCGAATCTTCGACGGGTAGACTTGGCGAAAAGCGCTGTTGGAGGTATTTTTGCAGGCTCGAAAATCCTGAATCACGACACGGGTGTGCGCCTCAGGAGCGCGAATGTTGCCTTTGACCAGCGTTTTTGCTGTTGATTATTGCCTTTGATTGTTGCCATTGATGGACCGGCAGGGTCCGGCAAGAGTTCGACGGCGAAAGCAGTGGCGCGTCGATTGCACTTCGAGATCCTGGATACAGGTGCCATGTACCGTGTAGTGGGGCTGTTCCTGTCACGGCTGGGCCTTGTAGGGCCTGGTGATGCGGAGTTTGATGCAGATATCGATGCAGGGGTTGTTGCCGACGCGCTCGCGCAACTGGCTCTGCGTTTTGAGGGCACCGGGGCTGATACCCGGGTTTTCCTTGACGACGAAGACGTGACAGAGAGGATCCGAACGCCGGAGGTTAGCACATTGGCGAGTCGGGTCAGTACGTTCCCATCGGTTCGAAAGAGGCTCGTAGCCCTTCAACGTGAAGCGACGGCAGCACTACTGAAAAGTGCCCCAGGCGTGGTCGTGGAAGGCAGAGATATCGGCACTGTTGTATTCCCGCATGCAGACCTGAAGGTCTACATGGACGCTTCAGATCGGGTCCGCGCTGAGCGGAGGCGTTCAGAACTCGAAGCGCTGGGGCGATCGGAGCCGATTGAGCGTGTACTGACCGACATTCGCTCGCGCGACGCGGCTGACACTGAACGCAGCCTTGCACCACTCAGGCCGGCCGACGACGCGGTAATAATCGATACGTCGTCGCTTGGCTTTGATGAGCAGGTTGATCGGATAGTCGATGAAATCGAGCGTGTGCGAGCGCGGCCCTGAACCGATGAGCCGCAGCGGAAGATGGATCTGAAGAACGTATGCAGCAGGATCGCAAGAACTGACGCACCGGCTGCAAGTCGGGCACCAAAGCAAAGGCGCTTGTTCGGAGTTGAGAAGACCGACCACGCGTCCATTATGAACTAGATCACTCACAAGATCGATAACCGGTTGACGGCGACCTTCTCACTGCAGAGCGACTGCATGCCGGCGACCATCAAACCAACATGGCCCAAGATCAGCAGGACGTAACAGAAGCCGAAGTAACAGAGGCTGCCGTCCAAGAATCCGAAACCGGGACCGCCGCACCCGCAGAAGCCGCAG
>JAUIJQ010000332.1 GCA_030431165.1 Rhodothermia bacterium
GTTATGCCGCTCGGTTTTGCAGTCATCGGCGGCATTGCTGATTGCATGCGCGACTACAGCATTATCGGTCACGTGTCGAGGTACCACACGGTTGCACGTGCCTTTGGCACGGGACTGAGGTGGCCGTTCGAGAACCGGCGGGCACTGCGGATCTACGCCACCTGGCTGATTCTGGCCCTCCTGATCACGCCGCTGCCGCTGGTTCTGGAGAACGTGCTCGCCGGTGCAACAATAAGCGGTCTGATCCTGCTTTTCTTGTTGCAACAGGCGGCCATGCTGCTGCGGTCGGGCGTGACAGTTGGCTGGCTCGCCAGCGAGGTGGCCTTTTTCGAAGACCGGATGGCTGAAGTCGAGCCGCTGATCGCGATGCAGGAGCCGGCCGGGCTCACTGGATCAGCGGATCCGGGTTATACGCATCCCCGGCCAAGTGATCAGCGACCCGACGAGGCCGTTTCCTGAGGTTTGCTACGCGGCAGCCCTGAAGCCGTCGTCAAACAGGTCGCCCACCTCAGATACGATCGGCAGGTAGATGTCGCCATCACCCTCGATGTCCAGGGCGTCCATAAAGAACGCGGCAAACGCGCGGCGATCGTCGCCCTGAAGGAGCCCGGAGTCGATCACTTCGATGAAGCGCGACCAATGCGTATCGCGGATTTCGCCGCATACGTATCGCGCAAAGAGGTTCGTCATGGCACCGTTGCGTCCGTTCTTTTCGTCGTAGGAGGAGGAAGCTTTCATAGTCACGTCAGGCGGGTCGGAGCGCCCTGTGGGATGGTTGGCGATGCATGGTCCCCGCGTTGGCGGGTGAGCGCTCCGAAGGCGAATACCGGACCGAATCGAAAAGCGGCCCGGAATGTCGCAAATCGATCTCGAACACATAACCTTCACGGAAAGATTTGCCCCGAACGGGGCAGCCTGACCGGTGCGGCTCCTTGGACACGACGCTGACTTGTCCGCGGAAAACCAACGCCGATACCAATCATGATGTATATTTGCGCCGACCGCACGGCACGTCCCATAGAATCCTGATCGTTCAGAATCATGAACAATCAGCATCCTGAACGGGCAGGCCGGGCAACCCACACCGGCGTCAGCATCCCAGCTTGCGAACTTCCGCATTGGGTGCGCGTTGCCTTGACCGAACCCGGCGATCTGCCGTCCGTTTTCCAACCTGATCGACGAGATGGATACCGCTCCCGCTGAGAAAAAAGCATCCTGGCGACCCGACTGGGTAGCTATCATATTTATCGGGGCTTACCACGTCCTGCTGGCGGCCCTGCTGCCGGTCTACCTCGCTACACAGCGTCCGGGGTCCGGGTTGCTCATCGGCTCGCTTGTGCTCGTCGTGTTGTGCCTCCTGGCGATCACGGCCGGCTACCACCGCCTGTACGCGCATCGCACGTACCGCGTAAAGCGGCCTGCTGAGTGGTTTATGGTCTTCTTTGGGACGCTTGCGACAGAGGGATCGATCTTCCGCTGGGCCCACGACCATCGCCTGCACCATCGCCACGTCGACAAAGCGGGCGACCCGTACGGCACCGACAAAGGCTTCTGGCACTCACACCTGCTGTGGATGCTGAAAGAGGGCGCCCCGATCGACCCGAAATACATCAGCGACCTGAAAGACAACCGCATGCTGCAGTTGCAGGACCGCTACTACGGACTGTGGGTCACGCTCGTCAACGTCATCGTCGTCGCGGCGCTGTTTCTCATTACCGGCGACTGGCTCGGCGCCTTTGTGATCGGATTCCTCGCTCGAACCTTCGTTGTGCACCACTGCACCTGGTTCATCAACTCGCTCGCCCACATGTGGGGCTCCAAGCCGTATTCAAGCGAGCACTCAGCCGTGAACAACTTCATCCTTGCTATCCTGACGCTCGGTGAAGGCTACCACAACTATCATCACACGTTCGCCGGTGATTACCGCAATGGCGTTCGTTGGTACCAGTTTGACCCGCCGAAGTACTTGATCTGGGGACTCAGCAAGCTCGGCTTGGCGTGGGATCTGAAGCGCACCGATCCGCTGATGATCAAGAAGAAACTCGTACAGGCCGATAGAAAGCTGCTTCTCTCCCACCTGAAAGACCTCGACCTGCACGACCAGGCCCACGCGTTCAGCGAAGCCGTCGAAAAACTGTCAGAGAAGATTTCGGGCACGATCGCATCCGCGAAGGCGGTGACGGACAAGTACCGCTCGCTGGATCGACGTCAACACCGCAGTGAGCTGAAGGAGTTGCGCATGCGCTTCCGCGCGCTGAAGCAGGAGATCCAGCAGGATCTCAAGACGTGGCGCCACCTGTGTCGTGTGGTGCTTTCGATGCAGCCCGCTACCGCGTGATGCAATTGAGGTCGAGATGACCTACTGCAATCCGCTACTTCCCGATCTGGACATTGGAGACCCCTTCGTGCTGCGTCACGATGGGGTCTTCTTCCTTTATGGCACTACTGATCCTGATCGCGGGTTCAGGGTTTTCCGATCCGGCAATCTCGTCGACTGGGAGGCCGCCGGATGTGCGCTGGATGCCACGGATATTTCGCGTGGCAAATGGGGGGCGCCGCCGTTCTGGGCCCCCGAGGTACGCGCGTTTGAAGGGCGATTCATCATGACCTACTCAGCGCGCGACGAGGCGTCGGGGCGACTGCTTACGGCCATCGCTGAGTCGGATTCCCCCATCGGGCCATTCAGAAACACTGCGGCTCCATGGTTTGACTTCGGATACTCCGCCATCGACACACATCTCTTTGTCGACACCGACGGCGCGATCTACGCGTACTTCAGCCGAAACGGTGAAACCGAGGCTTATTCCTACGGGATGATCTACGGCTTCCTCGTAGAGCCCGATTTATCAGGCCCCGCCGAGCGCTCATCTGAATCGGGCGAATGCGCCATGCTCCTGATGCAGGCTGACCAGCCATGGGAACGGATCGCGTATGAGTCCAACCGGTGCAACGAAGGGCCCTTCGTCTTTCGCCGCGGCGACACGTACTACATGACGTACTCCGCCAACCACACATTCAGGCCCGGCTACGGAATTGGCTACGCGACGGCGCAACACCCCCTCGGACCCTGGACCAAGAGCAAGCGCAATCCGATTGCGTCATCTGACCCAGACGTTGGCTACGCGGGTGCCGGCCACAACAGCATCGTCACGCTGGCTGACGGGCGGATGTTCATCGTCTACCACACAAACGCCAGCCCCGGCGACCCGGGCAATGAGCGGCGACAACTGAACATCGACGAGCTTGTCGTCGAATCATCCGGCGCACTTCGCATTGTTGGTCCAACGCGCAGTACGCAACAGCTTGTCGTTACCTCGCGTTCCTGATAGTACCGTTTGTGATCCGCGCGACGGCTGCCCGGTACGCCGCATCCACATCCCGTTCCTGATCGACACAGAACCCAAGGTCCTGCAGGATGCCGTCTTCGAGCCGGTAGATCCAGGCATGCACGCAGACGTCCTGACCGCGATCCCAGGCGTCACGCACGATCGTTGTCTGACAGACGTTGGCCACCTGCTCGATTACGTTCAGCGCACAGAGTGTGTCTGCCTTATCACTGTCTGACTTGATCCCTCCAAGCAGGTCGTCATGCCGATCAATGACGTCGCGGATGTGTCGCAACCAGTTGTCGATCAGCCCCAACCTGTTACCGGCAAGTGCCGCCGCGACACCACCACAACCGTAATGCCCGCACACGATGACGTGCTCAATCCGAAGCACCTCGACGGCGTACTGCAGCACTGAAAGCATATTGAGATCAGTGTGCACAACCATGTTCGCGACGTTCCTGTGCACGAACATGTCTCCCGGCCTAACGTCGGTGATCTCGGATGCCGGCACGCGACTGTCAGCGCAACCGATCCACAGATAGCCGGGATTCTGCTGAGCACTCAGCTCGGCGAAAAAGTCGGGCGTCTCCTCCCGCACGCGTGACGCCCATTCCGCATTGCGCTCAAACAGGTGGTTCAGGGTTCTCATAAGGTTCAGCGTAGATCAGGTTGTGCCAGTTCGTGGACGCGCAGTGCAAACTGCTTGACGCGGCGTGCCCAATCAGATGATCCGGCCAGCGCGTCCAGGTCGAGTCGAGCCCCATTCCATCCGTCCCGGTTCCAGACCGCTCCCTCCGCCAACGATGCGTCAGCCAGCTTTTCGTCAAACGGGTGCGGACTCGAGTAGAAGTACGCCTGCTCACGCGGATAAAAACCAACGTTGATCTGGGCGGCTTCGGGTTCCTCGCGACCAAACCACTCAAACGACATGTCGAAGCCGTGGGGCCAGAAGTTTACCGGACCGATCGAACCTGACAGGGTGGAGCGGATGTCATCAAAAACGGCCGACACAGCATTGAGCGTTCCGATAAGGGCGCTCGCAACAGCCGGACTATACGCCAGCGGCTCCTGCGTGTCACCCTCTGGATACTCGATTTTTTCGGCCACCTTGAGCCCCGCGTTGTGCGCCATGCGCTGCGCGGCCTGCTCAAACATGGGGCGATCAGTGGCGTCAGATAGCGGAAGACTCGACACCACGTCGGCGCCGCGCTGTAGTGCAAAAACGTGCCGCGTCAGGTCGAGGTACAGCTCGTACTTCGTCCCGTCGTCAGCGATCAGCGGTGCGCTGCGAAGTCCAGACTC
>JAUIJQ010000333.1 GCA_030431165.1 Rhodothermia bacterium
ACGGCGGCGGTTGGCGCACTTGCGCTGTGCGGCGCAGGAGCGGCGCTGGCGCAGTCGTCGCTCGGAATCGGATCGAACGAGGTCTCGGCGCAACCGAGCGGGGCGTTCGGCGGGTTCTTCCTGTGTTTCGAAGGCGCAGAGAAAATTGCTGAGTACCTGTTCCACAAGCCGGATCAGGCGGGCGGGCATGGCGGCGCCGACGATCGCACTTTCCGGAACGGGGCTTGTCCATGTTCGCTCCTACGGCGCGACCGGCTTGGCCGGACTCTCGGTGCGTGGTGGCGGCCCCTCCCAGGTTGCAGTGGTGCTCAACGGATTTGCTTTGACAAACGCGCAACTGGGCCAATTTGACCTGAGCCTTCTGCCCGGCGCAATGGTGAGCCGGATCGAAATTCTTCCGGGTGGTGCATCTGCGCTGTACGGTTCGAGTGCGGTGAGCGGTGCAATTCGGATATCCACCGAACCCGTACACGACGCCCGGATCCAGCTCACATCGACCCTTGGCGCCTTCGGTGAGCGGGCCGGTGTCGTAGCCGTTGCTGCCGTCCGCGGCCGCGTAGCCGTGTCGGGCTCTTTTCGCATGGCAGAAACCGACGGCGATTACCCATACGTCAATACCGCGTCATTCCCGGCGTCGGATTCGCGACGTGAAAACGCTGATCGTTCAGAGGTCGCGGGTCACCTCGACGTGTCAGCGGGTGGAGCGAACCTTAAGGGTTCCCTCGGATTGCTTGCACTGACTGCGCGACGAGGACTACCGGCAGTCGCTGGTGCGCTCGCAACGGGTGATCGCCAGCACGACCAGCTTGTTCGCATCACGGGATTTCTCCAAACCCGCTACCGGGATCTCAATGCGGAGGCCGCTGCTCTCGTCGAGCATTCCGGGTTGCGCTACATCAGCACCAGCCTTGGCCAGGATCAGCTCGGTGTCGTGCGGCGCTTCGCACTTCGCATGTCTGTCGAAACGGCGTTTCCAGACGATTCATCGCTGCGGGTTGTTGCGGAGGCTGATCGGGGGGCGGCGCGTCATCCTGCGCTCAGTGGCGAGGCGACCCGCACCAACGTGTCGATCGCTGCAACGGGTATCACCGAGCTTGTGCGCTTCAAGTTCTTTCCTGCAGCGCGCCTCGACGGGTACGATACGGCCGGGCGGCAACGGTCGATCGTGTTTACGCCGAGGCTCGGTATGAGCTTCCGTCCGACGCCTGATCATCCGGTCAGCGTTACCTGGAATCTTGGACGGGCCTTCAGGATGCCGACACTCAATGACTTGTTCTGGGTCGGGCCTGATGCGCGTGGCCGACTTGATTTAACGCCCGAGCGGTCATGGTCGACAGAAGTTGGTGCGTCGGTGTCGGGCAACGCGGCAGACGCCCAGGTTTCAGTGTTTGGACGCCGCACGATCGACCAGATTGTGTGGGCTCCAGATGGCCGCGGTTTGTGGATGCCGGTGAACCTCGGGACGGTGCGTGCACTGGGTGTACAGGCTGGCGCAACGATGCGAGCGGCGATCGCTGCGGCGTCCCTGTCGAGTACCGTCGGCTATACGTACACACACGCGCGGGAAACCAGCCTGCCCGAGCCTGCGAGGCTGCGCTACGTACCGGCACACGAAGGCCATCTGTCGATTCGTGCGTCGACGGGCTCCGGCCTGTTCGCTGAACTTGACCTGCATGGATCTGGCATCCGCAACGTAACGATTGATCAATTGCAGACGCTCCCACCGTACGTGACGGCCGACGTCAAACTCGGCGTTCGATACGACGGTCGGTGGAGCACCGTAACGGTTCGGCTGGATATCCGGAACGTTGGTGACGCGCGCTACTCGGTGGTTGAGGGATACCCGATGCCGCCGCGACATATCAGACTAATAACCTCGTTTTCCCTATGACCTCAATCCGAAATCTACTCGCACTCTTGGCCGTGACAACCGCAGGTGTGTTGTTCGTCGGTTGCGACCAGGCTGATCCCGACGATGGGGCTGCTGCAACAGGCGTCGTTGTCGCAAACCAGGGAAACTTCTCAGACGGCAACGGCTCCGTCATGATCATCGACGTGGATGCATCGACAGTATCAACCGTTGCTGATGGACTGGCGAGTATTGTTCAGAGTGTCGAGGTGCGCGAGTCGACCTTCCATGTCGTCGCAAACACGGGTGGTCGCATCGACATACACGAGATGGCAACAGGGCAACGAGTTGGCCAGATTGCCGGATTGACGAGTCCGCGCTACATGGTCACGCTTGCATCGGGCACGGCGTACGTGACAAATCTTTTCGGATCGGCGGCCGGCCCCGGCACTGTTAGTGTTGTTGACGTCACGCTCGAGACGGTTGTCAAAGACATCGACGTTGGCGGCAATCCGGAGGGCATCGCGGTTGTGGGTGGCCTTGTGTACGTGGCGAACCACGCATTCGGCGCCGGGCGCACGCTGAGCGTGATCAATGCCGCTACGCAGGAGGTGGCGGGCACAATCGACGTCGAGTGCGATGGGCCGCGTCATCTCGCCGTTGATCGCGAGGCTGACCTGTGGGTGATGTGCACCGGACAGACACTCTACGATGTGGACTTCAACGTCATCGGCGAAACGCCTGGAGAGATTGTGGTCCTGGACGGCGCGACTGGGGCGGTGACCACGCGATTTCCACTTACGGCCCGCATCATGACGGCGGGCCCGGGGCAGGACGCGTACTATTCCGAAGAGGAGCAGGAACTGTACGTTGTTTTGGACCAGGACAAGGTCATGCGCATCAATACCGGGGCGAATGCGATCGTTGATACGTTTGGTCCGTTTGCCGGTGATCCGATTGGGGCCGTTGCATACGACGCAGCGGCAGATCGGCTTTATCTCGGGCGTGTCCCGGGCTTTGCAAGTGCGGGAAGCGTCTCGGTGCACGGCAGAAACGGCGGTGAACTGGCGCGCTACAGTGTCGGCGTAGCGCCCTCGCACATCGGGTTCATACGCGAGGCGCCGTGAGTATCTTGATTGACCGGTGCATCTGTTTCAATCGGACGTTTGCTGAGCTGAAGGCCACGAGTCGGGAGGTTGGTGCGACTACGGTCGAGGAACTGGCTGAACACGCCACGTTTGGCCAGCGGTGCAAGCTCTGCCGGCCGTACGTGGAAGAGATGCTGCGGACTGGAGAGACTGAGTTCTCGCGAATAATCCGGGAAGGGGATACCAGCGGCCGCCATTAACCTTATGGTAACACGATGCAGAGCAGCCGGCCGTACCTTTTTTGTAAGTGACAATCCATAGATCGGAGTGAAGCGTTGGCCGGCGATCCGGTAGTACTTGTTGTAGATGACGAAGAGGATATCCTCTCTCTCGTCGAATACAACCTCAGGAAGGAGGGTTACAAGCCGCTCCTGGCGCGTAACGGCCGTGAGGCCCTTGCTGTTGCTGAGGCGGCAACACCCGACCTCATGGTGCTGGATATCATGATGCCCGAGATGAACGGCATCGAGGTGTGCAAAGCCATCAGAAAGCACGCCCGCCTTTCGGGAACGCCGATCATCTTCCTCACGGCGCGGTCTGACGACGAGGACCACATTCATGGGCTCGACGTCGGTGCTGATATCTACCTGGCGAAGCCGATAGCGATGCCCGTGTTGCTGAGTCAGATCAGGGCGCTGCTTCGCCGCTCGGAAGCACAATCAGCGCGTCCTGTTATTGCCGTACACGACCTGGTCGTTGACAGGGAGCGGTACCTCGTGTCCGTGAAGGTCGACGGGGAGAACGTATCACTGAAGCTGCCCCGTAAAGAGTTCGAACTGCTCTATTTCCTCGCGGGCAACCCGGGACGCGTCTTTACCCGCGACGAGCTGCTGGATCAGGTCTGGGGCGCTGACGTGTTTGTCGTAGATCGCACCGTGGATGTCCACATCCGAAAGATTCGCGAAAAGATCGGCGTCGACTACATTGAGACCGTTAAAGGCGTAGGCTACCGGTTCAAGGAATAGACGCTCCTGATGCGGCTCAATAGGGATTCTGTCAAGCTTGCTGCTGTTGTCGGCGCAACGCTCCTCGTGGTCCTCTTTTTGGTGCGGATTGCCGGCGTTCCCGTCGATTCCCGGCTGCTCCTGCTTCTTCCCGCAATTACCGTTGTTGCGACGTACATGGGTGCGGTGCGTACGATCGTTGTACCGGTCCGCGAAGTGGTTCAACTGCTGCAGCGGGTAGCGCGTCGGGAATTTGATGCGGTTCCGAATCCAAGTGAGGAAGCCGGGGACATGGCAACGCTCCAGCGTGCGGTTGTTGATACGGCGCGTGCGCTCGAGAAAGAACTCGGAAAGCTGAAGCGAATCGAAACGTATCGCCGCGACTTTCTCGGAAACGTCTCACACGAACTCAAGACACCTATCTTCGCTATCCACGGGTTTGCCGAGACGCTGTTGGACGGAGCGCTGGAGCGCGAGGACGTCCGTACCGAGTTCGTGGAGAAGATTCTTCGTAATGCTGACAGGCTCGACAACCTCGCGAGCGACCTCTCAGAGATTGCGAAGATTGAAACCGGGGAGCTGAAGATGAAGCCCCGCGATTTCGACCTTGAAGATCTGGTTGTCGAGGTGCTGGAGGCGCTGGAGCCGCGCGCGCTTCTCAAAGAAATCAACC
>JAUIJQ010000334.1 GCA_030431165.1 Rhodothermia bacterium
ACCTGAACCGGTCTTCTACACAATCCAGAAAGGTGACTCGCTCTCGAAAATTGCGAAAGAGCGCTACGGCGATGCCATGAAATGGCAGGCGCTGTTCGACGCAAACCGCGAAGTCATCAAAGATCCCGATCTGATCTACCCGGGGCAGCAGATCCGGATACCAGAGCTAGGCTAGCCGGCGTCAAACTCCCACCGGAAAGGCGCGTCGCTTTGGCGGCGCGCCTTTTCTATTCTGCGCCTTTTTTTCGGCTCCTTCCGCATCTCTTCCGCGCCAATGCACCGCCTGGACAGAAACCCACGCACGGTGTGCCCGTACACCGCGAATCCGTCACTGGACTAAACTGCGTCTGAACCATGTCCCGGCTTCTCGTGTCCCTGCTTTTTGCGGTTGCACTCACATCCGGTTGTAGCCGGGCACAGACCCCGCAGGACTTTGACGCAAAAGCTCCTCAAACCATCGTTGCCCCTTCCGCTGACTCCATTGCGGACGGACGCAAAAACGCAATCACCCGTGCGGTTGCCGCCGCGACGCCGGCCGTTGTCAGCGTTAACGTGATCGGCATCCAGACGATACGGGCAGACCCGTTCTTCGATGAATTCTACCGGCAGTTCCTGGGCCGGCGCCTTGAACGAGATCGTACGGTACAGGGCCTCGGCAGTGGGTTTGTTATCTCGCCCGACGGCTACATCGTCACCAACGATCACGTCATCGAGATCGCCAGTCAGCTTGAACGAAGCCGGATAACCGTCTCGTTCTACGACGGCCGCTCCATGGAGGCTCGTCTCGTCGGCACTGACACGTACACCGACGTAGCTCTGCTCAAGGTCGAACCGGAAGAGCCACTGAACTACATCTCCTTCGCCAGTGACGGCGATGCAATCGTCGGTGAGTGGGCCATTGCACTTGGCAATCCTTTTGGTCTGTTTGAGGCCAATGAACCAACCGTCACCGTTGGTGTCGTAAGTGCCGTTGACAGGGACTTTGAGGTCCAGGGTGGACGCGTCTATCGCGACATGATCCAGACCGATGCAGCGATAAACCGCGGCAACTCCGGCGGACCGCTTGTAAACGCAAACGCCGAAGTCATCGGCGTCAACACGTTTATCTACTCCCAGAGTGGTGGCTCCATCGGCCTCGGCTTTGCGGTGCCCTCGCACAAAGCGCACCAGATTGTCGATGAGTTAAAAGAGAACGGAGTAGTTGATCGCAGCTACTTCACCGGACTCTCCGTAATTGATGTCACCACGTCGCTTGCTCGAGCGCTCGGGTTGCCTCGCGCCGAGGGCGTGATTGTACGTGATGTCCAACCGGGTTCACCGGCAGACGATGCCGGATTCCAGCCATACGACGTCATTGTCGGGATGGCCGGCGACGACGTTTCGAATAGACAGCAGATTGTCGCCCGCTTGTACGACTTCCGTCCTGACGATGTGGTCGACTTCACTGTGATGCGGGATGGCGCGCTTGTAGAAATTGCGATGCGACTTGGCAGAAGCGAAGGCTAGACCCATCCGCAGTGCAACCCACAGTGTGAAACACAGTGCGACCCACAGTGCGACCCACAGTGTGAAACACGGTGCGACCCTGTTCGCGCTGTCACTCTTTATCGCAGGCTGCCTCCCTTCGTCGTGTGCTCGCGAGGAATCGCGGGATCTGTTTGCCAGCGACTCCCTGTCCCGCTCGATTGCCGCTGCGTTCCCCGTCGATACACTGCGCGCGCATTTTACGACGCCGGAGCAGAAGCCCCTCTTCAAATATCCGCGTACGGTGGCGTTCCAGGCTGACGGGAAGCTCATTGTCACCGACGCCGAAGCCAACGAAGTCATCCGCCTGACCGGCAACGGTGACGTTGATCAACGTCTCGACCTCGGCCCACTCGTGGGTGACGACACGATCCCGTATCTCGCCGGTACGTCGGGCGACACGCTGATTCTGTTCCTTGCCGGCACCAATCACATCGTAGGCCTCCTCGATTCGACGCTGGCGTTCAACTTCCCGATTGCTCCGGAAGACGCCGGCCGGCAACTCCGATACGCAGCGGCAGACGACCGAGGGATCTGGCTCAAGTACGCGGACCCCGATGCCGGCGCAGCAATTGTCACATACAACGCGACCGGTGAACGAATCGGGCAGCGCCAACTCGCAGGTCCGTACTGGTCGCACGCAGGACCGCTCCGGCGCATCAGCGACCAAACAGTGTCCGTTCGAGGCTACCTGCCCGCCGTTTCGCTTATTCGGGATGGCGTGGCCGAAGTAGACTCGTTGCGGTTTGTCGGATTTGATTCTCCGATGCTTGCCCGTATGCGCTCGTTTGCACTCGGACAAACAAAGAGTCCCCCACTGCTCATCGCTTCGCTTGCGGCCGACGACGGTCGTTACTTCATTGTCAATGTGCGTCCGGGCTGGCTTCGTATTGACGTCTATCGAAGCAACGGCCAACTCGAGGCGATACTCACCGAACCCGATCCCGGGTTCAACAAGTCCTTTTATCCGACGGATATCGCGGTCAACTTCCGCGACGACGAATACCTGATTGCCGTCACGGTCGCAAAACCGCGACCAGTTGTGCGGGTCTACGGCTGGAAACCCCGATAACGCATGCCATTTTCAATCAGACCGGCTCAACCCGAAGATGCGCCGGTCATTACGGCTCTGATCAACGAACTCGCTGACTACGAAAAGCTGTCGCATGAGTCTCGACCAGACCCATCGTCCCTGGCAGAGCACCTCGCAGCCGACGCCAGTCCTCGGACGGAAGTATACCTGGCCGTCGATACCGACACGTCAGAGACGATCGGCTTTGCCCTGTTCTTTCAGAACTACTCGACCTTCCTTACGCAGTGGGGGATCTACATGGAAGACCTGTACGTTCGACCGGCCTATCGGTCGCGAGGGGTCGGGCGGGCGCTGGTTGAGCAGATAGCGCGCACGGCGGTGGCGCGGAGATGCGGCCGACTTGAGTGGAGTGTCCTGAACTGGAACGACACGGCCATCGAATTCTACAAACGGATTGGCGCGACGCCGATGCGAGAGTGGACGGGATGGCGCCTGTCGGGTGCCGCGTTACAGGATCTCGGTGGTTACCAACCCGGCGGCGGAGGATTGAGCTGGGATTGAGCTAATTATCGCTCGACGATCTGACCCGTCGGCGTGATCCGCTCGTTGTCCTTCGGCGGACGCGTAGGAAACTGGCCTATGGACACCGAAGTGTCTCTATCCTTTGCCACATAATGCGTATGATTTCCGTGCGGCACTTCAAAGTAGTGGCGCTGGTCGAAGGCCCCCATCGTATCCGCCAGTACGATTCCGAAGAACGCCACTGCGAGAAACAACACGACCCCCTTGGCTCGCCTAGACATCTATGCGGTTCGTTTATTCGATATGCTCAATAAAGGCGCCGACCGACTGAGGGTTCCCATCGCCACAACTACCCAATCTGACCACATCGTCGTCTGACCCTCCGACGGGTTGCTCCGGATGATCGCTCGCGCCTCCCTCCTCTTCTCGCTGCTGCTCGCTGCCCAGTCCGTCGTCGTACACAACGCCGACGCGCAATTCGCGACGCTGCGCGGGCGCGTTGTCAGCACCACCAACGAAGCCATCGACGGCGTCAACGTCGTACTGCGCGGTGAAAACGGGAGGCTGTTCGGCAACTCGACGCAGGACGGCTACTACCTGATAACACGTATCCCCGCGGGACGCTACGCCCTGTCGGTCTCCTTCATTGGATTTGTGACCATTACCGACACGCTGTCACTCGAGGCGGGCAGCAATGTTCAGAGGAACTTCGTGCTGGAGGAAGACGAATCGCAACTCGGCCAGGTGGTTGTCGAGTCAGAGCGCGTCGAAACCAGGGACTACATCGCGGGCCTGCGCACGATCCGTGGCTCTGATCTGGACGTCTTGCCCGGTGCCTCCCTCTCACGGGACCTGGCAGGATACCTACTGACCGAGGCCGGCGTGGTGACAGTCGGCGACCGCGGCGGACAGCTTTTTGTGCGTGGCGGCACGCCATCCCAGAACATCTTCCTGCTGGATGGGATGCGCGTGTTCCAGCCCCTTCATCTCATCAACGCTTACTCCATATATCCTGCCGAAATTGTTGCATTCGCCGATGTCTTTTCCAGCGGCTACGGCGCCTACTACGGCGGGCGCACGGGTGCAGTAATCGATGTCAGTACCCGGAACGGCAACAAAGAGCGGACCGTCGGGAGCCTGAGCGTATCACCATTCCTCGCCGCTGGTCATGTTGAGACGCCGATAATCAAGGAACGTGTGTCGTTCATCGCCTCTGTCCGCCAGTCACTTCTCAACCAGTACGGGCAGAGCGTGATCAGTCGCAACCTTCCGTTTGACTACGGCGATCGGTTTTTCAAACTGCACGGCTTTGTAAATGAGACCAGCAACGTGTCGTTTACGGCGCTGCGTTCAAGTGATCGCGGCAACCTTGCAGGCGACGCCGCCGTCAGCCGCGAGATCGGTTGGTCCAACGCTGCATACGGCGCAAACTACTTTTATCTCTCACCGGAGCTGCCTGTCCTGACAGAGATAACGGTTGGCACTACCCGGTTCTCGACTGAGAAGTTCGAAGATGAGGATGTCATCCAGTCTG
>JAUIJQ010000335.1 GCA_030431165.1 Rhodothermia bacterium
GCAGTCGCTGGAGATCCTCCGAGACGTGTTGCCTCCTGATCACATGGACATCTCGGTGTCGGTGACAGGGATGGGGTACACGTACTTGCAGATGGGTGACCACGCACGTGCCGAGCAGCTATTGCGCGAAGGATTGCGGATGCGCGTCGAGTCGCTGGGCGAAGACTCGTGGCAGACGGGGATGTCGAAGAGTGCGCTCGGCGAATGCCTGATGGCCCAGGGACGAGACGCGGAGGCCGAGACATTACTGCTCGAAGGCCATGAGACCGTGCGCGATGCGAACGGCCCGGTAGCGTCGACGATTCGACGCCTTGTTGCTTTCTACGAAAAGGTGGGTCGCGAAGAAGAGGCTGCGAAGTTTCGCGAGATGGTTGGCAGTTGACGGACTACAACCCCCCAACAAAGTCCTCAGTCCAGTCCCACAGTCGCTGTGCCAGCGCGTCGTCCTGCGAGACTTCGGTAGGGCTGCCAACCTGGCAATCCTGGTAGTAACGCCCGCCCGCCTCAGCGCCTACCGGGTGCGCAGCCAACAAACACTGTGTCGCCGCGCCCTGCGGAATAGTCTTTACGTTTGACGGATCCATCTGCTCAAACAGCGCGTCAACGCTGGCTTGGTCATAGCGCCCGAGGTTGGTCTTGATGACGCCCGGGTGCAGTGAACCGGCCACCTTTCCGGATTCGCCAAGTCGCTGGTGTAGCGACCTCGCATAAAGAATGTTCGCCAGTTTGGTCTGACCGTAGCGCTGCCACGGCTGGTAGTCTCTCGATGCGTCCATGTCGTCGAACGTGATGCCCTCATCCGGAGCACGCCTGTGGGCACCGCTGCTGAGTACAACGACGCGGCCGTCGTCGTTTAGTAAATCGAGCAGACCGTTCGCAAAAATGAAGTGGCCCACGTGGTTCGTGAGGAACTGCAACTCAATGCCGTACTTCACCTGACGCTCAGGTAACGCCATGATTCCGGCATTGCACATGATGACATCCAGCGGACGATTGAGCCCGTGGATTGATGCAACTGCCGCCCGAACCGAGTCTGGTTCGGATAACTCACACGCTACAGCAGCACTCTTTGCGTCAGATCCCGAACCCGGGTTCGGACCGAGATCGGCTAGCGCTGCTGCAGCCTTTTCACGTGTACGCCCCGTGCCGACGATGAAGGCACCGCGCATGGACAGAACACGCGCCGACTCGAGTCCGAGTCCGGAGTTACAGCCGGTGATGACAATGGTTTTGCCAGCAAGGGACACACCCTCGGTGACTTCTTCGGCGGTTGACTGCTTGTTGAATGAGGAGGCAGGTCGGATGGGCACAGTAGCTGGTGTGGTTACGGCGACTTCGTCGCCTAAATGGTTTGGATCGTTACGGTGGCCTTGCGGACACCTTAATGGTTACGGCGACCTTCGGCCGCTTTAATCTCTGGGTCTGGTCTTCGTCGGAATAGTCTCAGCACTGCGGACCAGCGCAACGATCAGCGCCGCAGGTGCGAAACGATTCCTAACGGTTAAGGCGGCGGAGCCGCCTAACGATAGCGCTGCGTATTGAGCCAACGTATTGCTGCATCCACAACCGCATCTCCTGTGGGCTGCGTCTGTGTTGTAGCTGACGACGCGCTCGCCACCAGGACATCCGGCGAAACGGGGCCAAGATAGATCCGGCCACTTCGATCAGCCATCCGTGTGGACGCCATGTACATATAGGAGCCATCGGGCAGTTCAAACTCGCCGTTGCCGGTTGTTAGCCCCATACTCGGCTGCCCGAAACTCTGCGTCTGATTATTCCCGACAAACGACAAGATGACGATTTCCCCGCTACTGCCTGTCTGTGGGCCATAGAGTACCGCAATTGGAAGGCGTCGCTCCAACTCAATAGTGGCCGTCGGTTGAACGTATTCGTCGCCCTCGGTATCTCGGAAAGCCTCACCGCGTCCCCACGGCTCGGGTTCGCCGTCAACGTCAATCAGGAAGCCAAGCGTGTCACTGGAGAAGAGCGGCTCGAGGCCCGCCAACATGGGTGCCATGTTGCCCCCGTCATTGGGGCGGAGGTCGACGATCCATCCCTGCACGTTGTCGGCGCCGAGCCTTCGAAGCTGTTGCTGGAGGGTGTCTGCGAAAGCGATCTTTGATTTGGCGTCGTTGCTGTGAAAACCGGGCACTGTGACAAGTCCGTATCCGCCGATCTTCTCAGCCTCGCTGAACGTCACATCCGATCCTGCGCGGCCAGTACCTTCGGAGCGTTCCGCGCCGTCGCCGTCGGGGGCTTCGCCGAGCCATGCGGCGCGCTCCTTCGCCGTCATGAGAAACGAGTGGTGATCCTCGAGTTGGCCAAGGATGAAGCGGATGGCCGTATACATCGCTTCGGCTGTCTTTGCGTCGCCCGCGATTGTTAGCGCCTTGTCCCGAATCATGTCAACGTCCACCGAATCCCGCCGCAGCGAACTATGGCGCACGTGATCAATAGCAACATCGATGTAGTTGCGGGCGAACCTGCTGGCCCGTCTACCCTGTAACGGTTGCCAGCCAACGAGGGCACTGTCAAACACGGCGCGCCCTGATCCGTAGTTGATGAGCCCCAGATGGACACGCGCCGCATCGCTGGTCAATACTGCTTCCAGCGAATATCGCTTCCATGGGGACGTGCCCGTTGCCGAGCTGAAATTCCCGTACCCCATGTCGATGCTGTCGATCAGCAGACTGTCTGCATTGTAGACGCCAAGGTTGAGTCCGGCGCCATTGCCGGTAACCGAATCGGTCTTGATCAAGGCCGAGAACGTGAGGATGCCTTCGTCGTGGGGCTGCCCAATGGGTACGGCTTGCTCAATAAATCCGACGCCGTTATCAACATCTATCTCAAGCGCTTGCCCACTCTCACCCTGCACGAGTGAGATGTCACTTCGCGCGTTGTACGACACATGCCAGGAGCACGCGCCCGATGCCTCGTCCGGGCACGCCGCCTCGAAGTCGAGGTTCTTCGCGGAGGCGAGGACATTCTTCGATTCGAGACCGTCGCGTGGAGACGTACGTTCTGTGCACCCACTCACGAAGAGAATGACGGCAAGCGAGGCGAGGGCACCAGCCACATAAGCCACCTTGCTGATGACAGCACAGGCGGACGAAGGGGGCATCTGGCGCGGTATCGACGTTTCCAATGGACGGTCGTTCGTGGATGAGAAGCACTAACGCGCAACCATCCCAGTTCGTTCTTTGCTCGACACCACGACAACTCGCAGCGCGGAGGCGCGTAACGCCCCAACGATCCACCGATCCACCGATCAAACGATCCACCGATCAAACGATCCACCGATCAAACGATCCAACGATCCAACGATCTATCGATCCAACGATCTATCGATCCAACGATCTATCGATCCAACGATCTATCGATCAAACGATCTATCGATCCAACGACAATAGTGGGCCCGGTAGGATTTGAACCTACGACCAACGGATTATGAGTCCGCTGCTCTAACCGCTGAGCTACGGGCCCGAGTCACGCAAAATACAACGCCAGCAGAAACCATGGGCGCGGCACAACTATTTCGCGAGTTTTCGATCTTGACGCATCGCGCCGAGCCACCTCCCGACTGGCACCTTGCGTACCTTGGAGTGAACCCAACTGCGCAGCCCTGAACTACGGCGAGATCATCGTAACCCTGGCCGGCGGTCTGGCTCTGTTCCTTTTTGGAATGGACCAGCTCACGAGCGGACTCAAACTTGTCGCCGGTACCCGACTCAAGGCTATGCTGTCCCGCCTGACGGGCAACCGCTTTCGCGGCGCCGCCGTCGGAGCCGCAGTCACAGCCATCGTTCAGTCGTCGTCGGTGACCACCGTTCTGGTCGTTGGGTTTGCTTCTGCGGGCCTCATGACGCTTGCCCAGAGTGTAGCCGTCATCATGGGCGCAAACGTTGGAACAACCGTCACCGCGCAGGTCGTGGCGTTTGATGTCGCGGGCTACGGACTCCTCGCGGTGGCGGTCGGATTCTTCCTGCAGTTTGTCGGCAAGTCCCGCGGCAGTGGTCATATCGGTCGCGTACTGATGGGCCTCGGTCTTGTCTTCTTCGGGATGGAATTGATGGGAGATGCGACGCATCCGCTACGTGATGCGCCCGCTTTTGCATCAGCCATGCAGAGCATGTCCCGTCCGTTGGTTGGCATCCTGGTGGCGGGCGCGTTCACTGCGCTGGTGCAGAGTTCGTCTGCTACGACCGCGCTTGTGATTGTGCTGGCGTCTGAGGGCGCCGTTTCACTGGAGGCAGGAATTATCCTCGTACTTGGCGCGAACATCGGAACGTGCGTTACCGCAATGATGGCGGCTGCCGGGAAGCGCGTCGAAGCCAGGCGAGCCGCCGCTGTTCACGTGCTGTTTAACGTGATCGGCGTGGTGCTGTGGCTCGGATTTGTCGGATATCTGGCTGATCTCGTACGCATGATATCTCCTCATGCGGAGACGCTCTCCGGGGCAGCGAAACTGGCTGCCGAAACGCCGCGGCAGATTGCGAATGCGCACACGGTTTTCAACGTGGCAAACACATTGCTGCTGATCTGGTTTGTGAAACCGATTGCGTGGGTTGCAACGAAGCTTGTGCGGCCTCGGGATGGAGAAGACCAGG
>JAUIJQ010000336.1 GCA_030431165.1 Rhodothermia bacterium
CGTTGCCTCGTTTGTTCTTGCGTCGCTGTGCGTTGTCCTTCTGCCGACTCGGGGGGTGCTGGCTCAAACCGACGGCGTGCTTCAGGTGGGCGACGAGATTTCCCGTTTCCTGACACGGCAGCAGACAAGCGGCCGGATCCCCGATGCGATTCTCACTTCGCAACCGCTCGCCGGCCATGTCGCGGTTGGATTACTTGACTCGCTCGCAAACGACATCCGACTGACATCCGGCGAGCGTCGCGTTCTTGCCGGCCTCCGCGGCGCAACGCCGCCGTCGCTTGTCAACAAACTGAGAGACGTTGCGCCATACCTCTACGCAAACGGCGTGGACCTCGTCGAGCTGGCCGGCGACGGCTACCGCGTGCAGCTTAACCCGTTGTTGAATGTCCACGTTGGGCGCGCAAAGCTGAGCGAGCGGGTAGACCAACCTTCCAGCGTGCCCGTTTGGCAAAGTACGCGGGGAGTCAGGGGCTCTGGAGCAATTGGACGCCACGTGTTCTTTGAATCGCGCCTGGAAGAAACGCAGCAGCGTGTTGTCGATGCGGACTACGACGATCAGTCCAAGACCGCGCCAAGACTTGGCAAGGCCACGTACGACGAGTCCCGGGAAGTGGTAGACTACATGATCGCGACGGGGTTGGTCGGGTTCCGTTCCCGCTTCGTGGAAGTTCGCTTTGGTCGTGATCGAAACCGGTGGGGCACGGCGCTGGGAGGCATTGCCCTTTCGAACTACGGAACCGTCTACGATCAGCTTCAGATTCGCACGACTGTCGGACCGGTGCAGTACACAAACCTGTTTGTCAGTCTCGCGACGGGACGCGTCGACCCACGGGATGGCGTTATTCCCAAGAAGTACGCTGCCTTGCACCGGCTGGTCGTACAACTGCCAAAGCGAATCGAGTTGGCGTTCACCGAGTCGGTTGTTTTTGCAACCGATTCCCTCGGCGCACGGAAGTCATTCGATGTCGCGTACCTCAACCCCGTGATCTTCCTGCGCGCTGTTGAGGCTGATCGAGGCAGCCCTGACAACGTATTGCTCGGCGCCTCTGCGTCGTGGGTTGCTGTGCCCGGTTACCGCGTCTATGGCGGGCTGTTTCTTGACGAGCTCAGAGTGCCAGAGATCGGAAAGAAGTGGTGGGCAAACAAGTGGGCCGTGCAGGTTGGGGGCCATATCATTCCCCACCCGGCGATCGACATCCGAGTCGAATACACGCGGCTGCGCCCGTACCTGTATGCGCACCGCGAACCACTCAATGCATACACACACTACCGCGACGTTCTTGGCCATCCGGCCGGGCCAAACGCCGTTGATGTGCTAGTCGAAATAGAGGCACGTCCGTTGGATCGCTTCACGTCCCGAATCACGATGTACCGCACGGTGCGAGGCAGAGACACGCTGGGTGTGAACCTGGGGAGCAACCCGTTGCTCTCGAATTCAACGCGCCCGGCAGATCGCGACGTGGCGATACTGCAGGGGATTCGCGAGGTGACGGTGTACGTGGACGCGCTGGCGTCGTACGAGATTCTCCCGCGGCTCTACGCTGATCTGCGACTCACGTACGGCTCGACAGATGACGATCTGCTCGGTCTCGAACGCTTCGTTCAGCCGATGTTTGGTATTCGCTGGGGGCTACAGCCGTCCAGTCAGCGCTACTAGGGAAATCGCGTGTCCCGGATGTGGCTGGCGGGCGACCTGCCACTCGTAGAACGAGTAGCACCCTGCCAACACCTTGAACCCGTAGAACTCGGCGAACACGCTGCACATGCTGCACACGTTGCACTCGACGATCGACGAACTCCTAGAAGCTCCCGCCACCAAGCAGCATGACCTTGTCGCGGTCATGCGGAATGTCCCGGAGGGCATTGCGCGTATCGATGATCACCTTCGACTGCTTCGCGATCTGAGCGTACGAGAAGCCTGAGTGATCAGTCAGGATCACAGCCACATCGTGGTTCTGCAGCACTTCGTCAGTCAACTCGATTGGCTCGAGTTCCATGTTGCCGCCTTTCCCGCCGACACGAACCTTCTTGACGTGCGGATCGGCGAATCGAATATTCTTGATTCCCTTCTCCCTGAGCAACTCAATGACTTTAAGCGCAGGCGAGTGACGTACGTCGTCGACGTCCTTTTTGAATGCGACACCAAGGATCAGGATGTTTGCTTCCGTGAGACTTACAGCCTGACGCGCAACGGCACGCGTAATCGCGTCAACCACGTTGTACGGCATCTCTTCGTTGATGCGTGCGGCAAGCGTGATAAAGCTCGTCTCGAAGTCATAGCGCCGAGCCAGCCACGAAAGGTAGTACGGATCAACCGGGATGCAGTGACCGCCGATACCGGGCCCCGGTGTAAACGGCATATAGCCAAACGGCTTCGTCGCGGCAGCCTCGACTACCTCCCAGATTGAGATGCCGCCCATGCGGTCACACAACCGGGCGAGCTCGTTCACCAGAGCGATATTGACCGAGCGGAAGATGTTCTCAAGCAGTTTCTCCATCTCGGCAACCTTCGGACTAGAAACGGGGTGAATGTGGTTCACCACCTGGTTCATTGCCTTGCAGGCCAACTCAGTGCATGCCTCTGTCACGCCGCCAACAACAACGGGTGTGTTCGCGGTTGTGAACTGCTCGTTGCCCGGGTCAATACGCTCGGGACTGAAGGCCAGGAAGTAATCCCGACCAAGCTGCATGTCCTGCGGCCGGGCATATTCCGCTAGCACGGGCTGCACGACACCTTCGGTAGTGTCGGGATAGGTCGTGCTCTTGAGAATGACAAGCTGTCCGGGTCTGATGCGCTTCGCAATTTCCTGCGCTGCGGAACGTATATACCCGACATCAGGATCTTTGTGCTCCGTGACAGGCGTGGGCACAGCGATATAAAAAACGTCGATGTCTGCGCATGACGTGAAGTCATCAACAGCACGGAACATACCGTTGTCGACAACCTGCTTCAGCTCGTCGGAATCAACATCCTGGATATAGTTATCGCCCTCGTTGAGGCGAAGAACGCGCTCGTGGTCAAGGTCGATCCCAACCGTCCGGAAGCCATGTTTCGCGTACTCAACGGCAAGCGGGAGCCCGACATAGCCGAGACCCACCACGCCGATTGTTGCCGTCTTGTTCTCGAGCTTGTCCCAGAGTTGACGGGCCGTTTTGGTCAACGAGGTCGACTGCTGTGCGCCGGCAAGTTCGGATCGCGTCACGCGGCGCATCGCCCCGTGCGCGGCATCGTGTTCATTACCAGCAGAAGAGGCCGAATTGGAAGCAAAGCTTGACATTGGAGTGGAGTCGTTTGGCGTGGCCGCGTCGGCCACCAGTCATGGTCAAATGGTGGGAAGAAGTGCCGCGTCAGTTTGCAGCGGCAATCGAAGGCTCGAATCTGTCTGACACCTTCATCGGGGTCTGCGGAGCATCAATTCGAACAGCTATGAGACGACAAGGCATGCCTATTGACTGACAGAAATGCTTTGTCTCCCTCACACGATCCGCAGAGAGTCGGTTCGTCGTTATCAATATCTCTTCAACGTCGAGTCGCGTACACGCCTGCGCGAGGTCAGCGCGCGTGCCGACAACGGGAATACCCTGGACAAGCTGTCCGACCTTTTCCGTGTCGTCGTCGATGAAGGCAACAGGCTGAAACCCGAGCGACCTGTTCTGGCGAATCTCAGAAAGCGCCAACATGCCCGCGTCACCTGCGCCGTACAACATCACTCGCTTTCCGGATGCCCGCTTGGTGGCGAGGTACCTCGGAAACGCGCGAAAGGAAAAGCGGACCGCCACCACCGCGATGGTCACGATCATCCAGTCGATCACAACCACTCCTTTAGATACCACATCCGGCCCAAAGACGGTCACCATGCCGAGTACGAGTCCAAACGACGAGATGGTCGTCGCTTTCACCACCCGCACGAGCTCCGGCGTACCGGCATAGCGCCAGATTCCCCGATACAAGCCCATCACGTAGAAGAGTGGGATTTTCGTAACGACGACCAGCGGCAGCACCGATGCAATGAATGCAGCCTGCGACGCGTTGACGCCGCTTTCGAATCGCAAGTGGTAAGCGGACAAGAACGCGGCGACGACAAGAAGGACGTCGGCGCCAACCGCGAACATCGTTTTCCAACTGTAGCCAAGAATGCCGTAGGACACGCGCTGCAGTCGCCCAACCCAACCGGCCACCTTGAACTTCGGATCTGGCTCGTTTGCGTACACGTCCAGCCCACCGAGGAAGACGCCGAACACGGCGAGTGCTACCCCCATGAAGATGACCAGTGCAAAAAAGACCTGGGCATTTGCGAGGTGGAACGCCAGACCAAGCGACCCGAATACAATGCTGAGCAGATACAATACGAGGACCGCCCTTCGCTCAGACAGACCGAGGAATACCAATCGATGCGAACTGTGGTCGCGGCCACCCTGCTTGACCGACCGACCGGCCGCTGGACGGACCAGCGTAACAAGCGTCGTATCGAAAATTGGGACGGCCAGCACCACTGCTGAAACGAGGTAGACACGGAAGCCGCCATTCACTACCTCGTGCTGAACAACAATCGCCAGCGCGGCGATCATGAAGCCGAGGAACAGGCTTCCGCAATCTCCCATA
>JAUIJQ010000337.1 GCA_030431165.1 Rhodothermia bacterium
CGGCCGTTGGGAAGGCAGAACGCGTTGGGCACGTCGTCGGCCTTCAGCAGCTTCGCCTCCCACGGGAAGTTGGTGTCGGCGGCGCGCGTGATGCGGCTCGCGCAGCGCTGCACCATCTCGTACTGCGGCCCCGACGTGACCGGCGGGTTCTGCGTCTGCGCCTCCGCGTAGGCCTGCGCGCTCAACGGCTCGAGCTCTTCGTCGGAGTAGGACCAGTTTGCCATCAGCCGGGGACGCAAATGAACGTCACGTGATTGCCGCTTCTATTCGGGCACCACTTGTGGTGTAGCCTCTTCGTCACCCACTGCTTCGTCCGCCGCTTCAGCCTCGTGTTTGTGCACAGCTTCATCAGCGGTTTTGTCAGCAGCATCATCCCCCGCAATGGTAACGACATCTTCGTCGCCTTCGTAGGGAACGGGACCGTCCTCGGTCCATTTCAACAGCGTGATCGTCGAGGCGCTAATAGTTGCAAACGTCCGCTGATAGTGCCAGGATCCCGGGTTGAGGTAGACGCCATCGCTTGTCGGCGTATTGTCGCTTTTCGCGGATGACGGGCTAACGGTCGTTTTTTCAGGGTAGTGGGAGTGCCCGAGCACGACGACGTCGACGTCGTTCGCCTCCAGCAGTTGCGCGGCGTACTCGCGCAGCGCGACGACGGTCTCCATCGAGCGGTGAGTCGCAGAAAACCGGGTGTTGACCCAGCGGGCCAGCGCCATGCCCGCATCACCGGGAAGCAGGGCCTTGTACAGGCCGACCGGGACGGGATGGCGCAACAGCCACTTCACACGCTTGTACAATCCGGTAAGCGTCGGGGACCCGTCGCCGTGGAAAAAGTGGTACGTGCGCGACCCGATCGTGCGTTCCTCTGAATCAGCGACGAATCGCGCACCAAATTCCCGCTCGAAATAGTCTATGTGCCAGGGATCGTGGTTTCCCGCGAAATACGTGATGGCGACACCGTCGTCAGCCAGCGTTGCAAGGCGACCAAGGAACCGGCTGAAACCCTTCGGAGCGAGAAAACGATACTCGATAAAGTGCTCGAAGACGTCACCCAGAAGCACGACCTCATCGAGTGGCTCCGGACCCGCAGCTGCCGCGTCGATGCACCGAATCAGGGCGCGCTCCTTTGCGCGCTCAGAAGTCGGGTCAGACTTTCCGAAATGTATGTCGGCAAGGACGAGGAGCAATAGCGTCGTTGGAGTGAGTTCAGGAGCGTCCGGTTGAGGGTCTGTGTCTGTTATCGGCCTGCTTGTGCGGGATAATACCTATGGGATGATACCGCACGGCAGATCATTATCGGCGCATCGTCGTAACATTGCGCCGCTTCCGCCGAACACACCCGGCACGGCGAATCGTGAAAGACTCGGCGGGGACACCCGATACGGCCCCCAGCCATCAAAGGCAGAGGATGAACCAGCACTACCAGCCGACCCTTCAGTTTTCTTTTTTCCCGCCGGTGATCAAGAACCTCTTGATCATCAACGTGCTCGTCTACCTTGCGCAGCGCGTCGCAATGGCGACAGGTGCCGGCGGACTGGCCGTCGTGTTGAATGCCATGGCGCTGTATCCGCCGGGCGCGGGCGAAATCGGGACGTCAATCTTTGGTACCGTAAATGTCGCCATACCCGGATTCTGGCCGTGGCAGGTTGTGACGTATTCGGTGCTGCACAGTCCGTTTTCGATCAGCCACATCCTGTTCAACATGTTTGCACTCTGGATGTTTGGCATGCAGCTCGAGAACACCTGGGGTTCAAAGCGATTTGCGATCTATTACCTGGTCTGCGTGGTGGGTGCCGCGATTGTCCAGATGGTGATGATGTACGGCACAAGCGTCCCGACGGTTGGCGCTTCGGGTGGGGTGTTCGGGGTGCTCCTTGCGTTCGGAATGATGTTCCCAAATCAGCAGATTTTCCTCTTCCCGATTCCGATTCCCATAAAGGCCAAGTATTTCGTGATTGGCTACGGCGCGATAGAACTGTACAGCGGCGTTACGGGTACAATGGACGGCGTAGCGCACTTCGCTCACCTCGGTGGCATGTTTTTTGGCTTTGCGCTGCTCCTGTACTGGATGGGCAAGCTCCCGTTTAAACCGGGCCGCTCCGGCCAGACCTACTAGCGGGACTAATCGTCGAAGTTGATGGATCTGCTTACGCGGTTCAAGTACTGGTACCGATTGCAGCCGGCAGCAATCCGATGGCTGCTGACGATAAACGTGGTGCTTTACCTCGTTTGGAACCTCGTGCTGGTTCATATCGGAGTAGCCCGCGGCTTCACGCGCGAGTTCCTGTCGTTGCATCCGAACCCGGAAACGATTCTTCTCGCACCGTGGCAGCTCGTCACCTACAACTTCCTGCACACCGGTAGCTCGTGGGGAGGGCTCTTCCACATCCTGTTCAACATGCTCTGGCTTGTGTGGATTGGTCGCGACCACGAAAATCTGCACGGCAGCGCCGACCTGATGGGCCTCTACCTTCTGGGTGGCGTCGGCGGCGGCCTCATGTCGATCCTGCTGCATACGGCATTCCCCGCCATGAGTGGTTTCAGCGGACCGATTGTCGGCGCGTCCGCGGCAGTGCTTGCCATCATGGCGGCCGTAGCGACGCGGTATCCGAACAAGTCGATCGGCCTGATATTCATTGGCGTGGTGCCGCTGCGGCTGATCATTCTCGCGTTTCTCTTTTTTGACCTGTTGTTTATCGCCTCGTCGGGGACGGCAGTGGGTGCACACCTGGGTGGAGCCGTCACGGGCTTTGCCATTGCACGGTTGCAGATGCAGGGTCGCAACGTCACCGGTTGGGCCCGCGTATTCTTCGGCGGATTCCCCGGGCGAAGCGGCGGTTCGCGAAGTGCGTCTGCGCCGCGCGGGGGCGCGTCTGGTCGCCGCGAGATGCTGGAGCAGTTTGAGTCCTGGCTCGAACAACGCCAGGCACGGCGTCAGCAGTCCAGGGGCGAAAATCCTGACGGTGGCCGTCGGTCAGCGCGTATTCACCGGCTCGACCCGGCATCGAAGGATCAAGCGGGTGCCGAAGACAAGTCCGGCAGATCCGGCAAATCCGGAAGAGGCCAGGGAAAAGGCAAAGGGCAGGGGACATCGCAGACCGGCGACGACGTAATTGATCGCCTGCTCGACAAGATCAACGAGCACGGTTACGAATCGTTGTCTGACGAAGAAAAGCGGATCCTGTATGAAGCGAGCAACCGGTAGGCTGGCGCTTCTGCTGTACGCTCTGGCCTGTGTCGTTTTTCTGGCCGGTTACGCCGCGCGCTACATACATCCGAACGCTGCCTGGTGGCTCCAACTGTTTGGCATCGTTCTCCCGTACTCGGCGATTCTGATTGTTGCGCTGTCGCTTCCGGTTTTCCTCTCAAAACGAAAGCGACTAAAGGGAATCCATGCAGCACTGCTGCTCCTGGTCCTTCTGCGTTTTCCCCCGTGGGCTCTTGTCGGAGGCGGTCATCCAGACGGCGCCCACCTGTCTCTGCTTACGTACAACACGCCCGGCGTCACAACAAGTCCGGATCGTGACGTTCGCCTCGCGCTGGGAGAACTGGCCGATTCGCTGAGCCCCGACATCATTGCTTTGCAGGAGGTGTTCTGGCGCTACGCGTTTGGCCGGAAGGGAATTACCGGACGGGCCGACTTGTTCAACCTAGTGATGGAGGGTGCTTACGCTGACGCGCCTGACTCCCTGTCGAGCCGGATAGTCACCGACCAACCCGTTGTCGCCCGCATTCCGATTCAGCGTGTTGACTTGCATCAGTTTGCCGAGACCGAGGGGGAAGACGACCCACTCGACATCCTGGAGGTTGGCAGCGCGTGGCAGGGTCGTCCGTTTACGCTCTACAACATCCACCTCGCGTCTTACGGGCCGCAGAAGCCGTGGCAGGAAGAAGAGGATCGCAGGCTTGAGCCGACGGTGTGGCGCGGCTATCTCAGGCGGTACCGTCGCGCGATTCTCAGGCGGGCATGGCAGGCCGAACGCGTCAAAGAATTGCTGGCGCAAGCCGAGGGGTCTTACCTGGTAACGGGCGACTTCAACACCACACCGCACAACTGGTCGTACCGACACATCGCATCGGGGCTGCGCGACGCGATGCACGACGCCGGCTCAGGTACGGGCCTCACGTATCATCGCAAGCGGCCCATCGTGCGGATTGACTTCGTCCTGGCGTCGCGAGACTTCCGTTTCTCGTCAGCGCGCGTTGTTGACGGACACAGCTCAGACCATCTCGGTGTTCTTGTTACGGTCGGATGGCCAGAGCCGGTTCGAGAATAGACGCAGCGGTGAATTCGATCGCAGAATCTGTAGAGAATGCCGGCGTGAACTCAGGCGTGAACTCAGGCGTGAACTCCGAAGTGCGGAACGAGTATCACGAGCGGCAACGTGCTCCCGATTCGCTGAAGCCGCGAACGCAGGACTGATTCCAGAGCGAACTTTAGACCGATCCACCGGCTCAGCCGGTATCAGAGATGGACCGTCCACGCAGACACTCCCGAGCCGTACAGGTAGGCGACGTACAAATCGGCGGCGGCGCGCCTATATCGGTTCAGTCGATGACGACCGGCAAGACGCACGATGTCGTCAACTGCCTGCGCGA
>JAUIJQ010000338.1 GCA_030431165.1 Rhodothermia bacterium
GATGCGATTGCGACGATCCCGCGCTCAGGATCGTACGATCCAACAGGTGTCTGCTGCGTGATCGTCTGCATCAGCGCATCGATGTCGGTCTGTCGAACGGAGTCAACGACCAGTTCGTCAGTCGCCACCCAGAGTCGTGCCTCGGCTGATTCGGCCGTCAGGGTAAAGTGCTTCGACTCCCACGAATTCGACAACGTTCTGGGCACGTTGAACGTCAGCGTGTCGCCGATGTCGACCGATGTCGCCGTGCTGCCGGTGCGTAGACGAATGGCGGGGGCTGGATCGCCACCGGTCGGAGTGCTTTGTTGCCGTGCAAGAAACGGTGTGGCAAGCAGGTCAATCTGACGCTGATTGAACCCGTCGCGACGTAGTGCGTCCACCTGCTCGCCGCGGGGACGGTCGAGGCTCGTCGTCCCGGCATTCGCTCTGTGTTCCTGCGCAAACGCAGTAGCACTCGGGAGGCTGATCAGTAAGGCGATCAACCACGCCGTCGTTGGTGACCACGTCTGAGTGGCGAAACGAGGCTGCATTGACTACTCCGGTCGTACTGTTAGGTATCAGCGACCGGAGAGTATATCTGTTGGTCGGAGGTGCGTCAATTGAAATCCGCGCCCCCTCTGGTTTACCCGCGTTGCGCGCTAGCGGTTGAGCGTAATCATGCGGGTTTCGACGGTCGATCCGCTGCTGAGTCGAATAACGTACGTGCCAGCGGTCATGGTCGACCCGTCCAGTTCGACCTGGGCACGCTCACCCGATGCAAGCGCCACGTTGCCGAGGGTCGCTACCCTGCGCCCAATCAGGTCATACACCGCAATTTCGACATGCTGGTCGTCAGGCGACACAAGCTCGACGGTGGCCATTGCCGTGAATGGGTTCGGGTACGTTTCCACGGACAGGCGTTGTCCGTCAAGGCCAACCTGTGCTTCGACGAGAGCGCTGAAGTAGGAACCGCCGTCGTTCCCGATCGACTTGACACGGAACAGATACCGCCCCGGGCTGAGGTTTGAAACGGATTGCCGGTAAGTCGACGGCGATCCAACGGCTTGGGCATAGCCACCGACCTGGAAGTCAGCGTCTAGCGGCTTCCGGTACTCGACTTCGAATCCCAGGCTTCCGTCTTCATCTTCGGTGCGCCACTCGATCTGGACCGAGTTGCCATCAACAACAGCCGTTGGCAGCGACATCACGACCGGGAGCGTCCCGTCAACACCGGTGATGGTAATCTCGTAATCTCCGTCGGGTCCTGTACCGCCGGCCCACGCTGTGACCGGGTTCGAGGTTGCCGGATTTGGTCCGACAATGTCAGTGTACGCAACGGGATCGAAGTCCGGCTCGAGAAAGATGTTCGTGGAGCCGTCCGTCGGATAACGCGGGTAGGTTGTAACCGCGAGTAGGTAGTCGCCAGGGACAGTGGGACTCAGCGCGTGACCCGCCGGCAGGACTGATAGGAGCGATGACTCGTCCGGTAGATCGTCGTTGAAGTACACAGCGCGGCCAGTTGCATCAAAGAGAAAAAGGCGTGTGTCTGATGTGTACGTTGGTCCCGACGGGCCACTCGACGTCGCGGAAAAGTTCGTCGGGTCGTCGATTGTGATTCGATACATATCGATGTCCGACGTTGTACCAAGTGAGCCGGTCAGAAGTGTGATTTGTTTGCCGGTTTCCAACTGCGCGCCCGCGGGAAGGTCGGCTGCGTCACCGAGTTCCGAAACAGTCTGGGCGCTGCCGGCCACCGGTGCGAGACCGATCAGTCCGACAAGGGCCGGCACCAGAAATAGTTTGTTGCGGTTGGTCATAATTCAAGTGGAGTCCATACGGACAATTCGTGCGGGGGTTGTCGGAAGTATCGACCGGCATCGATTTCGTCTATAGGATGTGCTGCGTTGTAGAGAATCCGCCCATACCTTCGTAGGTTGACGCGACCAGACACTCGCGCAATGGACTCGCTATACGTATTTGGTATTCTATCGCTTGTCGTTGCGTCCTCGGAATGGCTCGTCAGGCGCACCGTCCTGAAGCATATCGGCTCGGCGCTGCTGGTGATTCTGCTGACGGCGGTAGTTGCCAACGTCGGACTGATGCCAACTGGATCAACGCCGGAGCGACCGGTCCCGGCATACGACTTTGTCTTTGGCATCGTCGCTCCACTTTCCGTGTTCTGGCTGTTGCTTCGCGTCAACCTTCGCGCCGTTCTCAAGGCGGGGCCGCAGTTACTGAGTGTCTTTCTGCTTGGATCACTGGCGACGTTCCTGGGAGTTGTTGCAGGGATGTTGGTCGTCGGTGGATCTTCGGCGTTCGGTGACGGCTATGCAGCGCTCGGCGGGATGTTTGTCGGGACGTACACGGGTGGTAGTGTGAACTTCAACGCGGTCGCGCTTCACTACGGGGTGATGTCAGACGGCGTGTTGTTCGGTGGTGCGGTAGTCGTTGACAACATCGTCACGACTTTCTGGATTGCTGTCACCCTGATTGTGCCGCGGCTTGTCTACAGACGACAAATGCGCGTTGCCAACCAGTCTTCGTCTGGCGTAGGAGCCGGCGCGAAGGTAGACCCAGCCTCCAACGCGGCAGGGGAGCGAGGGCAGGTCAGGGAAGCAATTCTGGGGATCGAGGAGGATACGGAATCGGTGCATCCGATCGACATTGCGGTGACGCTGGCAGCCGGGTTGCTTGCGCTTGCCGTCTCGGAGTGGGTAGAGGCGATCGCAGCCGGCGCTGGTGTTGTCGCCCCCTCGATCCTGGTCTTGACAACCATCGCGTTGATCGTGGCACATACACCCGCAGCAAAGCATATTCGGGGCGCCCGCACGCTAGGCATGTTCGCGGTTTACGTGTTTCTGGCGGTGATCGGGGCCTACTGCGATATCGGTGCGATGGTCAACCTTGGCCAACTCGGGTGGAGTCTGCTCGTTTTTACCGGCGTCGCCGTGTTGGTTCACGGAGCTATCGTATACGGTCTGGCGGGGCTGTTTCGTGTGGATCCCGTGCTGACATCCGTGGCATCGCAGGCAAATGTCGGTGGGGCGACATCGGCACTTGCACTGGCGCGTAGCCTGGGGCGTGACGACCTTGTCCTGCCCGCCGTTCTTCTCGGTTCACTTGGACTGGCGATTGGCACCTACCTCGGATTCCTCGCTTCGGGTGTTGTCCTGCCGGCCCTTGGGCTATAAGTGGGCGTCATTGCCGAATTTACCCTCAGTGTAATGGAACAGTCGTCATCAAACGGTTCTGCCGTTGTCCCGGTCGCACGATACCCGACACCCCACAGCAAGCAGACGTTGGATTTTGTTGCGGTCGAAGAACCACTCGAGATTGTTGTTCAGTTGACAGGTGGGGAACGGACGTCTCTGGGCCTGACGATGCGCACGCCGGGTGACGACGTCGATCTCGCCATCGGCCTTCTGTACGCTGAGGGCGCCATCAAGCACGGCGACGAGGTCATGTCGGTGTCGGAAAAGCCAGGTAGGTGCCGTTCGCGAGGATCATCCGAAATCAAAGTCGTGCTGGACGACACCGTGTCCCGACTTCCGAGCAGTATGGAGGTTTCCGTCAAGACGGGCGCCTGCGGGCTCTGTGGTCGAACCGACACAGAACACGTCTTGAGGTCGGCGCGTGCGATGCCCCCATCGGTGTCGGTAATCTCGCCGGAGCTGATTCTCAGGTTGCAGCAGGAGGTTCGCAAATGCCAGCGACTGTTTGATCGCACCGGCGGACTACACGCGGCCGCACTATTTGACTTCAGTGGACACCTGCTTCAGCTCCGCGAGGATATTGGACGACATAACGCAGTCGACAAGATTATAGGCTGGGCCGTTCGCGGCAATAACCCGTTCGACCAGACCATTCTTTTTCTAAGCGGTCGGGCCGGGTTCGAACTGGTTCACAAGGCTGCTTCAGCGGGCATTCCGATTGTTGTCGCCGTTGGGGCGCCGTCAAGCATAGCCGTTGAATTGGCAGCGAGAAGCGGGCTAACACTTGTTGGCTTTGCGAAGGACACGACGTTCAACGTGTACACAGGATTTGAACGGATCGGGACCGACCCTGGCAAAGCAGTTGGACGGGGCGAGATGCAGACGGAATTCGGGTACGCAGAATGAAAGACTTTGAGTCACCGGAGGAGAAAAGCGAAAGTAGCGTTGGGCAGCCTGCATCCGTTTCTGGCGGTTTGCGGGCGGTTGTCTCGGCAATGGCGAATCTTCAGCACCGCACGGGGATAGTGGATGGACTCATCGGCCTCGAGCAGATGAACCGTGAGGGAGGCTTTGACTGCCCCGGATGCGCCTGGCCAGACCCGGACGAACGATCGCCGATCGCTGAATACTGCGAGAACGGCGCAAAGGCCTTCGCCTCAGAGGCCACACGCCGACGCGTAACGCCGGCGTTCTTTGCAAAACACGCGATCGTGGAGCTGGCAGACTGATGAGTGCCATCGATGAGGTGTTTGCCCGGCCGATCGCCCATCGCGGTCTGCACGGCCAGGGCCAGGACGCCGTGGAAAACAGCGCAACCGCCTTTGCCCTCGCCATCGCGGGCGGTTTCGGCATCGAATGCGACCTTCAACTGACAGGTGACCAGGTGCCACTCGTCTTTCACGA
>JAUIJQ010000339.1 GCA_030431165.1 Rhodothermia bacterium
CGGGTTTGAGGGGGATCGGCTCTGGCTTTTTCAGGTTCGGCCGTTTGTTGAAAATCGGGCAGCCGCATCGACCACGTATCTGATGGAGATGGACGCGGGTGTGTCCACCGCAGAAACTGTTAACCTGCGAGGTGAGCTGTGAGATCAGGGTTCAGGCGGCTTGTTGGTGCGAGCGTACTGGCGGCGGTTGTTATGCTTGGCAGCGTTGTGCTCATAGGGATGTACAGCGGTTATCCTGTTTATCCCATTGACGGGTTTGAGCGAACGGGCATCCGTCGGCTTGAGCGGCTCCGACTGATTCTTGCGGGCGAGTTGCAGGGCAGGAAGCCGCCGCCGGGCGCGCGAAAGTCCTGGTCGGATGTAAATCTCTGGCTCAGTTCCGACACCTCGCGCGCTCTTCCCGGCGAAGATGTGGTGCTCGGCAAAGCGGTAAGCGACCTGTTCAAGTCGAAGGACCGTAACTACTCGATGGCGCTGGCCGACATAACGCCTGGCTCAACGCCGCGACTGGCGCTACACCGTGCAGACGTGCAGTATCAGCCGGGCAGCGTCGGGAAGTTGGCAATCATCGCGGGGCTGTTCACAGAGTTGGCGTCCATCTTTCCTGATGACACCGAGGCGCGTCGTCTGTTGCTCAAGTCGCACATGGTGACAGCGGGTGATTGGGCAATGCCGAATCACCACACCATTCCGGTCTACGACCCGCGCACGCGCGCGTTTGCATCGCGGGCGGTCAAGACATCCGATGTGTTCTCCTTGTACGAGTGGGCTGACCACGCCGTGTCAGCCAGTTCCAACGCGGCGGCATCTGTCCTGTGGAAAGAGGTCATGTTGATGCGCGCGTTCGGGGCAAAGTATCCCGTGAGTGCTGCCGAAGAGGAAGCGTTTTTTCGCGACACGCCGAAGGCCGAGCTTACGGCGCTTTCGCTGGCTGTTGTCAACGAACCGTTGCGCAAGCTGAACATCGAGCCTGAAGAGTGGCGGCTCGGGTTGATGTTTACGTCGAACGCCGGCCGCAAGGTGCCGGGCGCCGGTGGCAGTACGGGAACGCCGATCGGCCTGATGAAATTCCTGCTCGCCACCGAGCGGGGCCAGCTTGTCGATCCGTGGTCAAGTCGCGAGACGAAGCGGCTTATGTATGCAACAGAGCGCCGCATCCGTTACGCGGCGGCAACCGCGCTTGACTCGGCGGCGGTGTACTACAAATCGGGGAGCCTGTATCGGTGCCGTGAAGAAGCCGGACCCGATTGTGGCCAGTACCGCGGCAACGTGTTCAACTACATGAACTCGGTAGCCATCGTTGAAACGACCGATGGCCGGGTGTACCTGGCGACGCTGATGTCGAACGTGCTGCTCGTCAACTCAGCGTCAGAACACGCCGCACTCGGTGGCCAGATTGATCGTCTCGTGCGCCGCACACGCGCGAACTAGTTCGCTTCCGGGCCCAGGACGTCTTCGACGAGCGGTATGATGTCGCGTATGATTTGCTCACCGTCTTTGTGCTCGACGAGGCACACCACGATGTAGCGACGCCATTCGGGACCCCACACCAGGGCGGAATCGGAGTGCCAGTTGCGCCAGCTTCCCGACTTGCGGAAAATCTCAGCCTCAGGCGCTATCCGGGAAAGCGAGTTGACAAACTTGTGGTTGATCCCTGGGCTCGACAGGATCTCAAGCATCTGCCGGCTACGCTCTTCGGAAACGAGGCGCCCCTCCGCGACGAGGTAGTAGAAGCGGCTGACTTGATTGGCGGTTGCTGCGTGGGACAAGCCTTGCAGGGGATCCGGATTTCTAGTACCGGATTTTGCGTACGCCTTCCCGACCCACAACCCGCCGCCAAACTCGGGATCAAATAACTCGTAGCGAGGATCCGTCAGGACCTTCTCTATGGCATTGAGTCCGCCGACGCGCTCAATCATGCGCGTAGCGGCTCCGTTTGAGGACGTTCGAATCATCGCGTTGAGGTCGTGCATGACCTCATCTGACTCGACGAGCGTGCCGTCTTCCATCTGCTGCATTGCGGCAAGCAGAATGGCAATCTTGGGAAGGCTGGCGGCATACATCATGTGTGTGCCGTTCAGGTTGGCGAAGCGGGGCGCTTCGGGATTTGCCAGGTCTACGACGGCCAGCGCGAGCAGCTTCTTGTCCACGAGGCCAGACAGGAAACGATTTGTGCGGACTCGACTTTCCAGCGCATCCTGAAGTTGGGCGTCCCGGTTGGCCCGGAGGGGACTCCAGACCGCGTCGTCAACGGCGACAGGCAGTCCTTCGGGTACCTGGGCTCCGAGCGGTGCGGCTGTTGCAAGGCCCAAGGAGCAGAGGGCCAGAATTCGGATATAGGTTGACATGCGAGCCGCGAAGATGCGGCGGTGAGTGTCATTTCGTGAGCGAATCGCAATCACAGCAAATCGTTCCGCGAGTGCCGTGCTGGATGAGCGCTTTTCGGTGTAAACTTATCGTGAAGGCTTGGGGCTTCTGCGGCATTCCGCGTCTCGGTGGGCACGAACAACTATTCCCAGGACATCTGAAATGCAGAAGACAATTTTTCGCGGGCACGTTTTGCTGGTCGCCGTAGCCATTGCCGGAATGGCCGGATGGGCGGGCCTCCCCGGCGCTGCCAACGCCCAGCACGACGACGGACACGAGCACTCCGGCGACGGCCACGTTCACGCGGGTATCGACGCAACCGAAGTGCCACTTTACAACTCGCTTGGCAACCACTCGCGGACGATCACAACAACCTCGTCCGCTGCCCAGGCATACTTTGATCAGGGCCTCCGCCTCCAGTACGCGTTCAACCACGCCGAGGCGATTCGGGCCTACGAAAAGGCTCTCAGCTACGACGCCGAATGTGCCATGTGTTGGTGGGGAATTGCGCTGGCGAGCGGCCCGAACATCAACGCGCCGATGGACGAAGCGTCGGGCCGGAGGGCCTTTGACGCAATTCAGAAAGCCGACGAACTCAGCAAGTCTGGTGGCAGTACTGTCGAGCGGCGACTCATCGAGGCGCTGGCTGCACGCTACGATGCGAACCCGGCGGCTGACCGAGCGCCGCTTGACCGCGCGTATGCACAGGCGCTGGAGCAGTTGGTTTCCGCGTATCCCGATGACAGCGACATGCTGACGCTACACGGCGCTTCGCTGATGAACCTGAATCCGTGGAACTACTGGTCAGGTGGCTACGGCGATCGGAAGCCGAACAACGGAACGCCTGAGCTTCTCGCAAGCCTTGAGCGGGCACTCGAACTGAGTCCGAACAATCCAGGCGCATGCCACTACTTCATCCATGCGGTTGAAGCCGCGTACCCCGAGCGTGCTGTTGAATGCGCAGACCGGCTCGCAGCGCTGATGCCGGGTGCCGGGCATATCGTCCACATGCCGGGTCACATATACATCCGCGTTGGTCGGTACCGAGACGCGGTAACGGCGAATGACCACGCCGTCCATTCAGACGAGTCGTTCATTGCGGATCAGAGTCCTATGGGACTGTATCCGATGGCTTATTATCCGCACAACTACCACTTCATGGCGTTTGCCGCGACCATGGCCGGGATGGGCGACAAGGCGATGGAGGCTGCAAACAAAGTTGCGCCGCGGGTTCCGTTTGAAGTTGCCCAGCAGGTGTACTGGCTGCAGAACGCGGTGGTACTTCCGCAGCTGACGGGCGTCACGTTTGGCCGCTGGGAAGACGTGCTTGCGGTGGAGATGCCGCATCCCGAACTCGGGCCCGCGACTGCGATGGCGCTGTATGCGCGGGGCACGTCGCTGGCCGCACTTGGCCGGGACAGGGAAGCAGCCGCGGAGCGCAGCCGTCTTGCAGAACTCGCCACTGAGATCGACCCATCCGACGAAAACCCGGTTGTGCAGATTGCGCTGCTCGCTCTCGACGGTGAGCTTGCACTTCGCTCAGGCAATGCGTCGGATGCCGTCTCCTTCTTTGAGAGCGCCGCGACCATCGAAGATGAGATGTTGTACGAAGAGCCCCCGCTCTGGTATTACCCGATCCGTCATTCGCTGGGTCGCGCCTTGCTCGAGGCAGGACGCCCGGCTGATGCCGAGCGGGTGTACCGGTACGACCTGCTCAGATTCCCCGACAATGGCTGGTCGTTGTACGGACTTGCGCAAAGCCTGGAACAGCAGGGAAAGAGGTCTGAACTGGCAGATGTGAAGCGGCGGTTCAAGGCAGCCTGGTCTGGCGCAGACGTCGAACTGACAGCGTCCCGATTCTAAGCGGAGCCGTTCCCTATCTTGTCGGGCGAGACAAACGCCCGGCGATGCTCACGCTTCCCTCACATCTTGAATCGACACGAGCAACCCTCCACGGCGCCGCGCGCGTTGTGGAGGGTCTCGCGTACGTGTCAGCCGTACCCCATCCCAAATGGTGGCACCTTGGACTCTCGATCGAGGAGTCCGGACTTCGCAGCGCACCGCTGATCGCTGACGACGGGATGAAGTACGAGCTGTACCTCGACCTGACGCGGCACGTTTTTGCACTACAGCGCGGCGCCGACGTGGTGTCTAGTCTTCCGCTTTCTGACGCCACTGATCGCCCCATGTTTGAGCAGGCCGCGCAGCGCATGGCGCGCAA
>JAUIJQ010000340.1 GCA_030431165.1 Rhodothermia bacterium
CAATGGCAAAAGACCCAGAGATTATCCCTATGCCCCCGATCAAGCGAACAGCCACCGGCACATGGAGCGGCGACCTGAAAAGTGGAAAAGGTCGCATCGACAGCACGAGTGGCGTACTGGCCGATACGCCGTTTACTTTTGCAACGCGCTTTGAGAACGCGAAGGGCACTAACCCGGAAGAGCTCATTGCCGCCGCGCATGCCGCATGCTACAGCATGGCGTTCTCGAACTTCTTGTCGCAGAAGGGCCACGTGCCTGATGAGATGAGAACCGAGGCAACGATTACACTCGAGGACGGAAAGATCAATCACATCCACCTCGTGGCGCGTGGTCGTGTTGCCGGGCTCGACAGTGAAACGTTCAAGCAGTACGCAGAAGAGGCGGAAAAGAAGTGCCCCGTTTCCAATTTGCTGCGTCCCGGGCTGGAGATCTCACTTGACGCCGATCTCGCTTAAGCTTCTCGATGAGATCCGCGGCTGCACAGCGTGTGCAGACAATCTGCCGCACGGCCCCCGACCGGTTCTGAATTTCGGATCGGGGGCACGTGTTGCAATCATCGGGCAGGCGCCCGGCCGCCGTGTACACGAATCGGGCGTCGCGTGGGATGACCCTAGTGGCGAACGGCTCCGTGACTGGACTGGAATTCCGTCAGACGCGTTCTACGACGGAGACCGGGTTGCACTGATCCCGATGGGCTTCTGCTATCCGGGGGCCGGCAAAGGAGGTGATTTGCCGCCGCGACCGGAGTGTGCGCCACTGTGGCACGACCGGGTTTTTGCGTCGATGCCGAGTATTCGGCTCACGCTCCTTGTGGGGGCGTACGCGCAGGCGGCCTATCTCGGCGATATTGCGCGACGCACGTTGACAGAAACCGTACAGGCGTGGCGGGAAGCCCCATCCGATGTCATTCCCTTGCCGCACCCGAGCCCGAGAAACAACATCTGGCTGAAGAAAAACCCGTGGTTCGCATCTGACCTGCTGCCGCACCTTCGTGCTGCCGTCGCGTCGGCGCTTGCCTCCTGACAGCTATCCGACGAACAACAGACCAAACAGCATGCCTTCCTTCAAAGCCGGAATCCTCGACCTCGACGGCGTTGTCGTGGACTCTGAGGCGCTTCACCTCGACGCAACGCGCATCGTCTTCGAACAGAACGCGTTGACGCTTCCCGAAGGTGGTGCGGGTGAGTTTGTCGGCCGTACTGACCATGACATTTTTTCTGACGCGGTGGCCCGATCCGGCAATCCTGCGCTTGACGTAGCCGCGCTACTGGCGCGGAAGAACGAGGTGTACGGTTCCATCAAGGACCAGATGGAAATGGTGCCCGGCGCGCTGAGATTTATTCAGCGCGCGGTAGCGGGCGGCGTGACACTTGCGCTTGCGACATCGTCCATTCGACTGAATCAGACGCGGGCTTTCGAGATGTTCGATCTCGACCCCTATTTCAGCACCACCGTGACCGCTGACGATGTGAGCCGCACAAAGCCCGACCCGGAGCCCTACCAGCTCGCGGCAGCGCGACTCAACATGCAGCCTGGTCACTGTTTTGCAATAGAGGATTCCTTCAACGGCGTGCGCTCAGCCCGCGGTGCCGGGTGTCACGTGATCGGCCTTACCACATCCTTCACTTCCGAGGAGTTGGCCTCCGCCGGCGCACACGCTACCTTTAACTCGTTCGACGAGATAACCGTCTACCTCAAACTCGCCGCCCCCGCGTGAACCTCACTATGCTCATCGGCATCATCGCCGGTGTTCTCACTACGGTCGCCTTTATTCCGCAGGTCGTAAAGACCTGGCGATCCCGGTCCTCTGGTGACCTTTCCCTTGGAATGTTCGGCATGATGGTCACCGGCGTGCTCTTCTGGCTCACGTACGGATTCCTGACGCGTGACCTCCCGATCATCCTCGCAAACATAGTAACCCTGTCGTTGCAGCTCACCGTTGTCGGCTTGATCCTGACACATCGGAGACGTCATGGCACGGTCGGGGTTCAAGGGGGCGACCACACCCTGAACTAGAACGATGGATCGATGGGCCGTGCCCATCCGTGATGGTGACCGCAACGCATTCACGGCCTTGGTGCGGTCCCTTTATGGCCGCCTCGTAGCGTTTGCGACCGGGCTCACTGGCAGCAGGGCAGATGCCGAAGATATCGTTCAGGATGTCCTCAGCGCCGTCTGGAAGAACCATCAATCGTTCGCGCCGCGCACAAGCACGCCGGTGTACCTCTACCGCGCAGTGCGCAACCGGTGCATCAATACGACCTCGCGACGCCGAACAACGCCTGCGTCGGTCGCTGATCCGCTCCCTGGCAAGGGGTTCGAGTTGGATCATGTACCAAACGATGAGGCCCCGCCTGACCACGACACGCGCTACAACGAACTGCTCGCCGCGTACCACCAGGCCATACAGTCGCTTCCCGACGGGCAGCGGTCGGTGTTCAGTCTCTGCCGCGTACACGGGCTTACCTACGACGAAGCCGCCGTCGTCCTTGACGTATCCCTGAACACCGTGCGGACTCAGCTCATGCGGGCCCAGCGGGCCATCAGGGACGCCCTGTCGGATTTCCGGTAGATCTGCCTCCGCGCTTGTCACATCATTCGTTTTGCCGTGTGTCTTATACACGGACGCCGGAAACGTAGCACTGCCCAAACCAGTGGGCTGCGCCACCAAGTAGGGCTGCGCGACCAAGTAGGCCTGCACCAACCGACAAGGGATGTACATGAAAAATGGCGACATAGACCCTGGGACACTGGCCCGATACCTGGCAGGCGAAGCGACGCACGAAGAGGAAACGCGCATCACCGCCTGGTTGGAATCGAACCCGACAGCCCGCCTCGACCTGGAGTCGGGTCAACTCCAAGCCCCTGTTTCTGCGGACAGCTTCCTGGAATCTGTGTTTGACGATGCATCCGTCGCTTCGGGCTCTTCAGAAGTCAAGCTGCCGGCGAAGGCGCGTAGCGCTTCGCGACCTCCGCGCGTGTCAGCCCTGCGAACCCGCCAACCCACAGTTTGGACGTGGCCCGTTCGGATGGCCGCTGTACTCCTGATCGTCGCCGCGGTCGGCGCTGCCGCACTCTGGACAATCGCTCAACGCGGCTTGCCATCTGAACCGGTCTGGGCTGAGACTTTCTCGACCGCGCCGGGCGAGCGCTCGACGGTTCGGCTACCGGATGGTAGCACCGTTGAGCTGAGCGTTGCGACAACCTTGCACATTGGCGCTGACTACGGCTCATCCGGCCGACTTGTAAGCCTGGAAGGCGAGGCGTTCTTCGATGTCGCCAGAAACGAGGAGCTTCCCTTTGTGATTCGCGCCGGTGAATCACGCGTCGAGGTACTTGGGACGGCTTTTAACGTGGAGTCTTACCAGGATGACGACTGGACCGAAGTGAGCGTCACTGAGGGCCGCGTTCGCTTTGGTGCTGACACGCGCGACGTGATTCTTGCGCCCGGGCAGGTTGGTCGCCTGGACCGCTATGACGTCACGCCGATTACCACGACAGAGATCAATCCCGACGATGCTGCTCCTTGGCGAGACGACGTTCTCTCCTTTGAAGGCGTGCCGCTCCATGAGGTTGCGACTGAGTTGTCCCGCTGGTTCAACGCGGAAGTCGTTGTCGCTGACTTCGAGATCGCTGATCGGCACGTCGATGGCACCTATGTAGACGCCTCGTTGGATGCCGTCACCAGGAGTATTGCCGAAGCACTTGATATCGCCGTTTCCCGAGATGGACGCCGCGTCTCATTTGACCGGAAGCCAGGGCAATGACACTTCTCCCAAAGCTTAGCCGCACCGTGCTGTTTGGTGTTGCAGTCGGGCTCGTCGCCGCGACCGCTGTCCCAACCGTCTCGGCGCAGAACAACAAGCGATACTACCCACTTGAAGCGTACGGCCAGCGTCCGCCCGGCGTGCTCGCAACGCCCGTAACACTGCAGCGCACGGGAACGACGTCACTTCGGTCTCTACTACACGATGTGGCGCGACAGGCAGGACTGTCCATCACATTCGCATCCGACGCCATTGCCTCAGAGTCAGTTCGACTGCCAGGCGATATCGTTGACGTCCCGGCCGCCAGCGCAATTCTGTCGTTGTTGAACGGGACCAATCTTGAGGCGGAGATTTCTCCGGATTGGCAGGTCATTGTACGGCCAACAAAATCTGATGTGGCTGAAGCGCCGGATGCCATCCGCAGTCAGACAGTTCGTGGCACGGTCGTAGACGCGTTTTCGAAGATCCCGCTGTACGGTGCGAATGTCGTCGTCAAGGGCACCGACCCACTCCGAGGATCCACGACGGATGCCGACGGCCGCTTCGAAATACGGGGCGTTCCCTTCGGGCGGTTTGACATCGAGGCACGTTACCTCGGATACGAAACCGCACTTAAGACGGCTGTGGTCGTCGGCTCGGCCAAGGAGGTAGTCCTCACGTTTGAACTGAACGAGGTTGTGTTGTCCGGCGAAGGCATCGTGGTTGTGCCTGAGGCCGAGAAAGACCGGCCGGTGAACGAGATGGCGGCCGTCAGCGCCCGGGCATTTACGGTCGAAGAAACACGCCGGTACGCGGGCGGTGTCGACGATC
>JAUIJQ010000341.1 GCA_030431165.1 Rhodothermia bacterium
GAGGGCTCGCTGTTCAAGTGGGCGAATGAAGGTCGGCCGGTTGTGAGTGGCGAGGGGCAGCCCACGGCCCTGGTGCATCCGTACAACGCGCTTTGGGGACGACTGCTGGACGGGGACGTGCCGCGCGCGATGGCGCCCGAGGAGCAGGACCAGCGATAGGGATCGGATCAGACGCCGTCTGGTCCTTGTTTCGGATGGTCGGGCAACAGCGGCATTTTCATCAGATCAGCCAGCCGTTCGCCGTCAAGCGCCGGGTCGTCGAGTCCAAACTCAATTGCATCCGGGTCGGATCGAATGCGGAACGACCGCCCCAGACGATCCCAGACCGACAACAGCGAGCTGTAGTTCGAGTCGGTTTCAACGCGGACGCGCGAGTGGTGCACCTTGTGCATGTACGGCGTCACGATGACCGTACGTAGCGCACGATCCAGCCACGCGGGTACCGAGATGTTTGCGTGGTGGAACTGTACGACGGTAAACATGATCGTCTCGTACAGAACCAGCTCCCAGGCGTACACCCCGAACAGCGCGATTACCGGGATCCTGAATAGCGACGACAGTATGATCTCGCCCACGTGAAAGCGGCCCGCCGTTGAGACGTCCATCTGTTTGTCGGCGTGATGTACCCGATGAAACCGCCAGAGGAACGCAAAGCGGTGATTCATGCGGTGCCACGTGTACGTCCAGGCATCGAGCAGAAGGATCGCACCGACGCCGTGAATGACGGCGCGGTCGGAGGCTAACCAGTTCATCAGCCCGAAACCACTGTTGGCCGCCCACTCGGCCGTCAGAATCCACAACGCGACAAACGCGAGCGTAACGACCAACGAGTTAACGGCGCCGAGCAAGAGGTTGCGGATGATATGGATTCCGCGGGACGACCGGTCACGCGAAAAGGCGAAAAACGGCCGGAAGCTTTCCCATACAAGCAGCAACGTCAGGCCAATCACCGTAGCGATCGCCTGCCACTCCTGAAAAAAGTTTACGAGCGCCTGCATCCGGATTTGCGTTGAAATGGGCGAATCGGCAGCTACACTTAGTGTCTCCGAGCCGCAGATCGTTTCTTGGTCCGAACGTAACGCGCTGGCGCGCAGCTTGTGCCACAAAGCCATTGCACCATCAGTAACTCATGACACAGGGCACACAGGGCACACAGGGAGCACAGGGCACACAGGGAACACAGGGAGCACAGGGAGCGCTCGTCGGACTTGTACTCGCCGGCGGGTCTAGCCGACGCTTTGGGCGAGACAAGTCAACCCACCCTGTTGACGGCGTCGAGATGCGCATCCGCGTCGGATTGACGCTGGGGGGGATCGCCGCCGACGTGTTGCTGTCTGCGGGCGCTGACGTATGTCGGAGCGCCCGGGAGCGCCCGGTGTCGGAGGCATGGCCATTCAGCGCCTGTCTCGAGGACGTTGTCGAAAACGCCGGTCCACTGGCGGGCCTGCACGCGGCGATGGCTCACGTACACCGAAACGGCAGCAAAGCAACACATCTACTCGTGGCGCCATGCGATATGCCGTGGCTCTCAGCAAGATCGCTGCAGAAACTGGTGAGCGCCGCGTCTGATGATGCCTGCGACGCCGCTGTGGCGGAATGCGACGGTCGATTAACCGGCGTCGTTGGTTGTTATCGCGTTGCCCTCCTGGCAGCGCTCGAGGCGTTCCTTGCAAACGCTGCAAATGGTCGTTCGGTCGAGCGCTTCCTGCGGTCGCTGCGTGGGGTTGCAAGAATCGGGCTGCCGCCAGGTGAGGCGCGCAACGTGAACCATCCGGAGGATATCCCGAGAACGTGAGCGGGATATCCGGGGACACTGAGGAGGATACTTGACCGCAACTTGTAGCGTTTCTTTTCCATCCGTGCTGGAATAGATTGCAGGTGGCGTGCTCTTGCCGCCACCAATTTTCCCAATGACACGATGAACTACGGCTTCGTAATTAATAACGAGACGTGCATCGGATGTCACGCCTGCTCCACCGCCTGCAAGAGCGAGAACGAGGTTCCTCTTGGCGTTCACCGAACGTGGGTGAAGAGCGTTGAGGCCGGAGCGTATCCGAACGTTCGACGGCACTTCCAGGTTACCCGGTGCAACCACTGCGCGAATCCGCCATGCGTTCGCATCTGCCCGGTGACCGCGATGTACCAGCGGGATGACGGGATTGTCGAGTTCGACAAAGACGTCTGCATCGGATGCAAAGCGTGCCTGCAGGCGTGTCCGTACGACGCGATCTACGTAGACCCCGACTCCGGCACGGCCGCCAAGTGCCACTACTGTGCACACCGCACCGACATCGGCCTTGAGCCGGCATGTGTCGTTGTTTGTCCGGAGCACGCGATCATCGCGGGTGACATGGACGACCCCGATTCAGAAATCAGCCAGGTGCTCGCGCAGAAGAAGGTGACGGTGCGCAAGCCTGAGCAGGGTACCGCGCCGAAGTTGTTCTACGTGAGTGGCAACGACGTGACGCTTCACCCGTCAGCCGTTTCGTCAGAGCCGCAAACCTACGCGTGGGCCGACTCTGTAAAACAGGGTGATGCGCATGCGCGAGGAGGCCACCCTACATCCGGCGACGGACTGCCGGCTTCTTCAGACGGACGCGTCGGGTTGCGCGCCGGTCAGCCTCAGGGGCTGCCAAACGCCGGGCCGATCGTGATGGGTCACGGGCGCCACGCGGAGCAGATGGTGCAGGTCGTGTACAACACGCAGCACAAGATGCCGTGGCACTGGCCCGTACCGGCATACCTCGTGACCAAAGCGATTGGCGCGGGTATCGTGATATGGATGGCGCTTGCGCACATTCTCGGATTGTCCTCGCTGACGCCGGGTGGATACGTCGGCGCGCTTGCAGTATCCGTTGCGTTCACCGCGCTCACAACCGCGCTCCTTGTGTTTGACCTGGAACGTCCCGAACGCTTCCTGCGCATCATCTTCAGGCCGCAGTGGCGTTCGTGGCTCGTGCGAGGCGCGTTCCTGTTGATCGGCTTTTCGGCGCTGTCGACCGTCTGGCTCGCCGCGGAGTTGTTCGGATTTGCTGACGGGAACGGCATCCGCACCGCACTGGCCTGGTCCAGCGGACTCTTCGCGTTTGGCGCGGCCGTCTACACCGCCTTCCTGTTTGGCCAGGCTGAGGGCCGCGACCTCTGGCAAAGCGGATTGCTTCCGATTCACCTTGTGATCCAGGCGATCATGGCCGGTGCGGGCGCACTGCTCGTCATCGACAGCGTGATGATGTGGATGGGTATCGGTGGCGGCTCGATCGCGACCACTGAGTTTGTCGAGGCTACCCGCGCTGTGTTTATCGGCGCCGTTGTTGTTGATCTCGTCACGACGCTTGTTGGCGAGTTCGGGATGCCGCACGCATCCGACGCAGCCGCACAGGCAGCACACGACATCCGCTCGGGTCGCTATCGCCAGCACTTCTGGCTGGGCAGTATCGTGCTTGGTCACGTCGGCCCACTTGCACTCATGTTTGCCGGTTCGCCGGCCGCTGACGTCTTGGCCGTCTTGGCCGTCGTCGTCGGACTCTACCTGTACGAGTACGCATTTGTCATGGCTCCGCAGCGCGTCGCCAATAGCTGACGCCGCGGCCACCGTGCCCGCCATCGCCCGTCTACCGCCCGTCTACGATGCCTAAACGAAAGAACGATCATATCGCCTCGGCGCTTGCAAAAGCAGCGCAGGTGGAGTCGGGCTCAAACGACCCGGCCTTCGGCCTTCCCGAATTTGGATCAACCGACCGCGTCCCGGAGCAGGTGGAGCTTTCAACCGTCGTCCACCCCGACGGACGCATGAGCCAGTACCCGCCTCACGAAAAGTGGGATGACTGGGTGGAGTGGGATTCCAAGTCGTGGCCGCGGCGCGTTGCGCGTCGGTACACGCTTGTGCCAACGGTCTGCTTCAATTGCGAAAGCGCTTGCGGGCTGCTCGCGTACGTCGACAGGGAAACACTGGGCATAAGAAAGTTCGAAGGCAACCCGGCGCACCCCGGCAGCCGTGGGCGAAATTGCGCAAAGGGTCCGGCGACGATCAACCAGGTCTACGACCCCGAGCGCATCCTGTACCCGCTGAAACGGGTCGGTGCGCGCGGCGAGGGCAAGTGGAAGCGCGTAAGCTGGGAAGAAGCGCTCGACGACATTGCGTCAAAGATGCGGGCCAGTCGCGAGAAGCGCCGCGACGGGATCATGTACCACGTTGGCCGCCCCGGCGAAGACGGATACACAAACCGCTGTATTCAATCGTGGGGCGTCGACGGGCACAACAGCCACACAAACATCTGTTCAGCAGGAGCGCGCGCTGGCTACTACCTCTGGGGTGCGTTTGACCGCCCGAGCCCTGACCATGCGAACGCGCGTGTCATCCTGCTGATATCGAGTCACCTCGAGACGGGCCACTACTTCAATCCGCACGCGCAGCGCATCATCGAGGCGCAGCAGAAAGGCGCGAAGATCATCAACCTCGACCCGCGCCTGAGCAACACCGCGTCGAAGTCGGATGTCTGGCTCCCCACATGGCCCGGCACCGAGCAGGTATTGCTGCTTGCGATTGCGAACCACCTGATCCGCACCCG
>JAUIJQ010000342.1 GCA_030431165.1 Rhodothermia bacterium
CTGTTGCGCCGAGGTGCGTAAGCGACGCGCGGTCTTCGGGCGCAGCATGAACATCGGGTACCTTGAAGATGGCACGCGCCGTGCGGGCGGCCAGAATGTTTACCTGCGCATTGGGCGTAAGGGCAATAAACGTGCGCGCGTCAGCGGTGCCTGCCTCACTCAAAGTGTGCTCCTCGAGCGCGCTGCCACAGACGGCACCCAGGCCAAGCTCACGCGCGTCGTCGCACTGGGCGGCATTTGAATCAACAATCGTGACTGGCCCGCCATCCGACAGAATCTGCGCAACCTGGCGTGCCAGCGGACCGGCCCCGACGATAATCGTTCCTGTTCGCTCCACTTCAGACCGGACAAGTTCACCGCGTCGACGGAGCCAATCCGTCCCAAGCTTGAGAAAGATCGGCACGGTTGCCGTCGTGAAAATTGCCATGAACACGAGGATGGAGAATATCTCGGCGCTGATAAGCCCGAGGCTGAATCCTATTTGCGCGATGATGATTTCGACGGCACCTCGGCCGTTCATTCCCGCACCAATCGTCACGCCCTCTCTCCATCCGTTTCCTGTTGGAAGGTAGAAGATGGCGGTCCCGAGAATCTTCCCAACGGTTGCGAACACAACGACGACAACAAGCAACGCCAGGTCCGTGGAGAAAACATCCAGCGATACGGCAAAACCGGCCGTTACAAAGAACACGGGTGCGAGGAAGCCGATCGAGGCGTCACGGACGACCGACATCATCTCATGTGCGTAGTCGCGCCCGAAAATGCGCTCGCGAAGGAAAAGGCCGGCTACAAACGCACCCAGGATGCCGTGCATACCGGCGAGGTGCGCCATCTCGGCGAACGCGAGTGCGATGATCAGCACAAGCATAAACGTCGAGGTACGACCGATGCCCCCGGATGGACGTAGCCACCGACCCAGCCTTGGGAGAAGGAACTGCCCGACAAGTCCGGCGACGAGAAAGAACGCAATTGCCTTTCCCGCAACGACAAGCAGACTGATGGCATTGAAATCTGACGACTCCGCGACGCCGAGAAGGCCCGCAAAGATCACAAGGGATACGGTGTCTGCGATGAGTGCCCCGGCCATCATGACGTGGGCGATGCGGGTATCCAGCAGTTGAAGGTCGACCAGGATCCGCGACTTCGTTGCAAGCGAGGTAACCCCGGCGGCGACGCCCACGAACACCGCGGCGATGGGTGTCCCACCGAACCAAATGACCGCGAAGTACGCAAGCACAAACGGTGTGACGAAGCCGCCGATGGCCGCCAACAATCCGGCCCGCGACGCCTTGCCCAGCTCGCGCGGGTCGATTTCCATCCCGATGTACACCATCATGAGGATGATGCCGACCTCGGCCAGTACAGAGAGGGCCTCACTGCCTTTGAGCAGACCCAGGAGTGGGGGTCCGAACAGGATCCCGGCGAGGAGTTCGCCGAGAACGGACGGATATCCGAAGCGCGATGCGACGCGGCCGGCCGACCAGGCAACGGCGAGGACGACCAGTAGATTCAGGATTGACAGTTCCATGAGCGCGAGAGATGACTCGGTGACGGCGACTATCGCCGGAATGCGCCCTACTGCCTCACGTGATCCTCGCGGGATCGGCGGTATTTACCCTGCCGCGGCGGACAAACGATCGTCCGCAAGCAACGCAAAATGAAACAACTGACAGGGGGCGCGTGACCTGTTTAGCAGGCCCCGCGTTCATGAGGCTTACAGCGCTCACACCAGCGCAGGCGAGCACACCGCGGCATGACGGCACCAGCCCGACCGGCCTGGTCTGTACACATCCTATGTATGCTGGAGCGTAGTCCGCGCATTTGTCAGTTTACTCGTGGATCGGTCAGACTGCGATCAGCTCGTCTGCCATCAGTTCGTCTGCCATCAGTTCGTCTGCCATCAGTTCGTCTGCAGCAATACACAATCTTCGAACAATTCGATCAACGAACCGTCAGTCAGACGACGATTTGGTCGGCAACATATCGCCAAGGCAACGCGCAACGCGCGCGTACTCACCGAGTATCGGCCGAAAGCGCAACAATTGAGCAGTTCTGGGGGCTTCCTGGGGTCTGCAGCCGACGCCGCACTGGTTACCCCGGGTAACCACTCACGGTTCCTGCCGTACGTGGCTATGCAATACGTCCGCCACGCGTCCTACCCGGGCGGATTTGCTTTTGTGCGATACTCGGCAGCTCTCGCAGACATCCCCATCTCCGTATAGACATCGGCCAGGTCGCCCGCTACAGATCGTGTGTACCTGTCGTCCTCGCCACGGTCACGAAGGAATACGCGATACGTGTCGAGGTAAAGGCTTTCGGCTACCGCGTAATTTCGCTGCCGGAAGCGCACGTCGGCAACCGACAACAGGTGTTGGCGCGCAAACACGTAGTCTATTCCAAATGTATGAGCGAAGACGTCTGCGCCCAACTGATAGTACTCGGCCGCCTCGTCGAGGCGATTGCGGCGCGATTCGTTGCGACCCATGAAGCGATACACCCTTGCCAGCGTCGAGTGTTTGTCACCGAGGATCCTGATTCTGATCTCGATGTCCTTCTTGTGCAGCGCCTCCGCCTCGTCGAAACGCCCCAGCCGGGACAGCACCTCGCCATGCGTACTGTACGCCGACGCCAGGTTTCGATGGCCCTCGGGATACAGCTCCTCGGCAATACGGATCGCTTCGGCGCTGCTTTCGAGTGCATCTTCTGCACGGTCCATCTCGATGCGGGTCCAGTTCAACCGGTGCAGCATCGTGATGTAGTCGTGATGTACGCGGCCATGGATTTGCTCGTACATCCGCAATCCTTCTTCAGCGACCTGCTCCGCGCGGTCGTAGTCGCCGCGCGAATACAGCAGATCTGCGACGTAACTCATGACGGATGCTGCGTCATCCTGGTCGAGCTCATCGACTTTTGCTTCAAGTCGCGACCAAACGGCAAGCATTGAATCCGTAACGAGTCCGGGCTGTGTCTGGTGCATGGCAGACAGCAGGTGGACCCGCCCCATAAGTACTTCGGGATCGTTCGGGCCCAGCCGCTCAGTCTGCATGTCGACAAACTCCTGCAAGAACTCATGCGCCTCAGCCCGCCTGTTGAGGTAGTTGTAGACAAGCCCAAGCGTGAGCAGGTTGTCGGCGAGCTTCTGCTCGTTGTCGGGCAGGACACGCACGATATCAACCGATCGCGACAGCAGGTCAACGGCGCGCTCCGATCGTCCGAGCGCCTGGTATGCCACCCCCATCACCGAGAACAGTTCGGCCTGGAGTGCCGGCTGGTCAGCAAGTTCACGTTCAACACGCTGCACACCGCTGTCCAGAATCTGTCGCACGGTGATGGTGTCGCCGGGAGCACGTGTCGGATTTGCATTCTCGAAGAGGCCAACAACAAAACCGGACACCTCAGCCGCTTTTGATGCCTCGATCTGGGCACGATCCCGCTCGCGTGCAATCTTGCGTGCCTGTGATGAGCTGTACAACGCAAACCCGACGAGCATGACGATCAGCAGGGAACCCAGCACGGTCTGAACGCGGTTGCGGCGAACAAACTTTGCAACGCGGTACGATCGAGAGTCGCGGTGTGCGAGTACCGGCCGCCCCGACAGGTAGTTATCGAGGTCCTGCATCAGCAGGTCTACCGTGGCATAGCGCCTGCCGGGCTCTTTGCGCAGCGCCATCATGATGATGTTATCCAGGTCGCCCCGGAGTACGCGGGCAAGCCGATCGGGCGATGCCATGCGAAGTGTCGCTGCAGCCGCAGATGCACCCGAAGCCGTTCCCGTCGCGCCAGTACTTCCCGGCGATGCCGCCGCCGAGGCGGGATCAGCCGACTCAACAAGTGCCGTGTGCGCACGCGTACTGGGCCTAAGCGGCTCCTGTTCACATACAATGCGTTCCACTTCAGCAGGGGTGCGGCCCGAAAGCTCGTATGGTCGCTCACCAACAAGCAATTCGTACAGCATGACGCCAAGCGAATACACGTCGCTCGCCGTCGTCAGCGGCTCCCCTCTCACCTGCTCCGGGCTCGCGTAGTCGGGCGTGAGCATCCGGTACTGCGTTTGCGTTACGGCAGTCGGGACATCAGCGAGATTCGGATTGATGATCTTCGCAATGCCGAAGTCAAGGAGCTTGACTTCGGAGTTGCGTGTTACCAGAACGTTGTGAGGCTTAAGGTCGCGATGAATGATCAGGTTCTGGTGTGCGTACTGTACCGCCGAGCAAACACTGCGAAACAGATCGAGCCGCTCACGAACGGTAAGCTTGTTGCGGTCACAATACCGCGTGATCGGCAAGCCATCGACGTACTCCATCGCGAAGTACGGAAGCCCGTCAGAGGTGATACCTCCATCAAGCAGCTTCGCGATGTTCGTGTGGTTGAGCGACGCGAGAATCTGCCGCTCAAAATCAAAACGCCGCAGCACCTCATCTGAACCGAGACCACGTCGGATGATCTTAAGACCGACGTACTGCTTGAACGGCTCCAGCCTGACAGCCAGGTAGACATCCCCCATGCCGCCGCCCCCGAGAAACCGCTCAACCCGATACGGTCCAACAGTTTTCCCGACAAG
>JAUIJQ010000343.1 GCA_030431165.1 Rhodothermia bacterium
ACCGGGACGTTCTGCTTCTGTGCTCAGCGCCCATATTCTGGCATTTGTCGTGTAGTCCAGAGACAGCTGATGCAGGAACTGATGGCTACGAGAGTATCCGACAAACAAAGACGTGCCGGTGCCGATCTGAGCTGACAGGCGAAGGCGCGGCGACAGCCGCAGCTTGTTGTCGCCGGAGAAGAAGTGTGTTCGCGTGCCGACCTGCGCCGACAGTATGCTCCAGTTCAACGTTGACGATACGTACGCGTCAAGTAGCCAGGCGTGGTCGGTCACAGCGAACGACCGACCAGATCCGCCCGATATCTCATCATAGGTGAGCGCGTAGGCGTGTCCATCAAGGCCAAGGGTCAAGCTCCCGAGGTTGCGAATCGGGCGCGCAATCTTGCCGGCTGCCCCGATGTCATCGAGTTGGTTGTTGCTTTGCAGCGTATCAACAACCAATTCAGCGAGGAGCGGCGCAGCGTCCTGACGTCGCACGAACGGAAAGTCCCCTTTGAAGTAGTCGCTACTGTACCCGCTGTACGATGCATTTACCGTATACAGCCCAGAGCCGACACCCCCTTGACGCTGGACTCCGAAGAGACGGTTCGACCAATCGTGTGAACTCGACACCTCAACCAGCCGCACACGACGAAGGGAATCCCCCTGAGTTGCAACAAACCGTTCGGCATCCTGTGCGGTTTGATCACCGCCGAGATATCCGCTGAGTTGCCACCGTCCGCCGTTTGCGTCCTCGAGTACCGCTTTCGCGTGGAGGTCATAAAACAGCGCGCTGCTTTCGCCGGGTCGCACGACGCGCTCATTCAGCGACGTGATAATTGGCGGGGCCGATGTTTCCCTGTCGATGTCGAGCCCGACCCCAACGAGCTCATCGTTTCCGAACCAGTCAAACGTGTCGAGCAGCGACCGACGAAACGAAAGCAGCCAGCTTCCCCGCCCCCCGGTGATTGGCCCTTCGAGCGTGGCTGTCGCCGCAGTAGATGACAAGCCCACGCGTTGCGCAAGACGCTGGCGCGAACCGCCGCGTGTGACAAACGATATCGTCCCACCGGGCGGCCCGGCGAGTTCGGCAGGCGATACGGCGTAGTACAAGCCGACGGCCGTAAGCGCGTCTGCATTGAAGGCATCAAAAAGCCCAAAAAGATGCGTCGGCCTGTACACCGGAATACCATCCAGGAGCACCTGGAATCCGTCTGGCCTCGAGCCGCGGACGATCGTTCCACCGGAGATTGCTCCGGATATGGAGACTGCGGGCAGCGCCTGCAGGGCGCGGATCGCATTATCAGCACCCAGAATCGAAAGGTCGGATGACATCACTGCCCGACCCCAGACCGAGTCAACCTCAGCCTCAAGCGGGACAGCGCTGACTACGACTTCCGCGACGAGGTCGCCACGTGCGTTGAGCCTGATTCCGAATGCGGCTGCAAGTTCATCCCGTCGAACAACGACGGGTTCGTAACCAACGTAAGAAAACCGCACCAGCGCGGATTCGCGCGGACCTCCAACGCGCGGCACGGTGACCCTGCCCGACTCGTCAGACACGACGCCAGACAAACCATGCGCCGACTCCCAGCTCACGGTAGCATACGGAAGCGGCTCGCCCGTATCTGCGTCAAGCACAGTGCCGCTTATCGCAATCGGTCCGCTCGCATTACTGGTGTCATCGCTCTCCCGTGCCCGGCCGCGCTCCCGCGCCGAGAGGAGAACCTGACGCCTGTTGACGTCAACCGTCGCCACGATGCCGAGTCGTGCTGTCGCGACAACCAGCGAGTCGATTGCATCGCCAACCCCGGCAGACATCGACACGTTGTGATTCGCAATCAGGGCATCCCTGTAGAGAAATCGGAATCCGGTCGCTTCTTCAACGACCTTGATAACATCACGAAGTGGCGCATTGGTAACGCGGACTGTATCATCGGCCGCGCCACCGAGACGTGCATCTTGACTTGCGGCCGGTTCTGCCGCCAGGAGACAAACCAGGCCAACCAGCGTCACCTGTGTGATGCGATAGACGAGCACACGCAGACTGGGCACCGGTTCAACGCGCACGACGTACCAGCCGGAACGTACCATCACGCTCGACAAACTCGCCATCGAGGATCGTCGCAAGATCATCGAGCGCATCCTGCCGTGACGTCAGCAGGACGCGTCCTGAAAGTGAGATGGCCGCATCCGCATCAGATACTTCGATTGACACATCGAAGTGATGGCCCAGCTCCGAAACGATATCACCTAACGGCTGCGACACGAACGAGATCTCGTCGCGTAACCAGTCCAGCGCCTCGGTCGAGTCGGTTGGCACCGAGGCGATCACCCCGTCGCCGTCAACGGTCCTCGCGTCGCCAGGGGAAAGCGTATCTGACGCATCCCCATTTTGTGCGTCAAGGCGAATCCGGCCCTCCTCAAGGAACACGCTCGTCCGGCCGGACCACGTTGCAACAACAAACTGGGTACCGAGCACAGACACCGTTGCGTCTTCTGTTGCCACGACAAACGACTGCGATTCCTGAGGCGCAACAACAAAGTATCCTTCACCTTCGAGCGCGTATGTATCGTCCCGGTACTGCACAAGACGGCTGTGCGGTCGCAACGTGATGCTTGACCCATCCGATGTTGTGAACACGGCACGTTCGGCGCCACTTTCCAGCAAGACGTCAAAGTCGGGTCGCACCAGTCGAAACACCGAGAAGAGAATCAGCACGAGGACGACGGCTGCGGCAGCAGTCATCGTTCGCCAACTCGCGAGTCGATATATCCGGGCGCCTGGCCGGCTCACTGTACGCGAGGCAACCGCCGCCCACATGCTGGCACCCGGTGCGGACTCGGCACGTGAAAGCCGTTCGTCGCGAAGCCGCTCAAGCTGCGCGACAAGGTTTGCGTCGTCCGGGCCCAGCGTGGCTATCCCATCGTCGTCGCCCACGACAGAACGATCACCCAGTACCCTTGCCAGCCGCAGGTCGGGATCTGTATCTGGTAGTTCGTCGTGCGTCTTCATCGTCGTGATCGGTATAGCCGAAGATAGCGTACAGCCCGCAACGGGGCCGACTCTCGCCGGCCCCGTTGACATGCCTAGTTAAATCCGTTCGGTCGATCCCCAAACAACTCACCTCCGTCTGAGGCAGTGAACCGCCCGTCGGCGCCTCGGCGGTGTCGACGCATCTCGATACGTCGCCAGCGGAGAAGAATCGCCTTGTGGATAAGAACTACCTCCATTTGTGTTGCGTCGAGCGTCTGTTCAAGCTCTTCCTTTTCGATCTCGTTGAGCGCGTTCAGTGACGTCTTCAACTCTTCGCGTGTCAGATCGCCGCTGAAGTGTTGCTCAAGGAGCGCGTCCTTTTCCGCCGAGATTCGATCACAAAGCGACTCGATCGATGCAATCTGTGATTCCGTCGCGTCAAGCGCGTCGTACATAGCGCGCTTTGTCGCGGCAACGATCGCCTCAAATGCTTCGATCCGATCCTGGATATGCTGTTCAAGCGCTGCGATCTGATCGTCAGTGAGGAGTGCATAGACGGCCTCGAGCGTAGCCTCATGCAATGCCTGAACCGCGTCAACAAACTGTTCGCGAGTGATCTCGCCCTGCCGAACCTGTTCGACAAGCGCCTTCATCTCGCTACGCCGCCTTTCGAGGATCGTGCGGATTTCCGTGATCTGCTCTTCTGAAAGCAGCTCGGAAATCAGCCGCAACACCTGAAAGCGGTTCTTGAAAACAGGGCGATCACGCCAGTCAGGACCCGTGAGTCCGCCAGGTCCGACAAAGCAAACCAGGCCAAACACCTCTCGCTCCTCGAATCGCTCTGTGAGTGCTATCAGCCGCGCCTTCTGATCGGATGTCAGCACAGCCTGCAGACTATCGGCGAGCGCCCAGCTCCAGCCCGGCTCGCGTCGAACTCGTAGCTGATCAGTGCTCTCGACAGCTACCGCGACTTCCTGAGACTCCGAGGAGCTCAATGACAGCTCCGAAGTCAGCATTTCGACCATGTCGTCAGATTCCGCTGCATCCAGGGCTGGTTCAACCGCTGTTTCACAAGCGGAAAGCCCCATCAGCACCGCAACCACCGCAACGACCAGCCGTCCTTTTCGAAGCGGGCCCGGTCTTGTTTGGATATCAGGTTGGTATTTCATCGTAGTCCTCCAGATTCGTTTTGCGGCCGTCGAGCCGCACTTGTGAAGCCTGTTAAGGCGTGTTCTGTGAGGAATACACAGTGAAAGCCCGGATACCCCTATTCCGCCCGAGACTTTTTTTCGGCCAGTCATCAACCAGACTCAGATGCTGACAAGGCATGCTCAACGAGAAAATTGCAGCCGCGAAGCGCTGACCCTGAAAGGCGCCCGAGCACCTTGAATCCTGTAGATGTCTGAACGCCGCGATCGCTTGTAAGCAGTCGTGACACCGAAAAGACGTTTGCCAGGTCGATGATGGCAATCCGTCCCACTTGGCCGAAAGGGAGCGTTCTCAACGGGTCATCGGGATCAACAACCGCGACGCGGGTCCATGGTGGTCCCCGGAAGTACCCAGTACCGGCATCGTAGAACTGACTGAAGAGTTCGCAC
>JAUIJQ010000344.1 GCA_030431165.1 Rhodothermia bacterium
ATATCCTTGGCACCGAAGATCATCTCGGTGACATGGACTTCAAAGTGACTGGAACGCGTGATGGCATCACAGCATGCCAGATGGACATCAAGATCGCGGGCCTGACGCGCGACGTTCTTGAGCAGGCGCTTGAGCAGGCACGCCAGGGACGTGATCACATTCTCGACAAGATGCTCGAGTCACTCGATGCGCCGCGTACGACACTCTCGCCGCACGCACCGCGACTGACGCAGATCAGCATTGATCCGAGCTTCATCGGGGCAGTCATCGGCCCAGGTGGAAAGATCATTCAGGGTATCCAGCGCGATACAGACACGGTCATCGAGATCGAGGAGCGCGACGGACTCGGGTACGTTACGATTGCAGCGACCAATGGCGACGACGCCGATGCTGCGCTTGCCATCATCAAGGGAATCGTCTCGGTACCCGAAGCCGGCGAAGAGTACGAAGGCACCGTCAGGAACATCCAGTCCTTCGGCGCCATCGTTGAAATCATGCCTGGACGCGAAGGCCTTCTCCATATATCCGAACTCGATTACGGATACGTTGATAACGTGGAGGACTATCTCCAGGTTGGGGACAAGGTTAAGGTCAAGCTCCTGGAGGTCAGGGACGACGGCAAGCTTCGCTTGAGCCGCAAGCCGTTCCTCGAGAAGCCGGAAGGCTATGAAGAGCCTGAGCGCCGACCGCGCTCAAACGGCAGGGGGCGCGGTGGAAGCGGTGGCGGCGGTGGCCGAGGTCGTGGTGGACGCGACAGCCGTGGCGGTGGCCGAGATAACCGCGGAGGCGGACGACGCAGAGACGGGTAGAGACGAGGCCGCGTGAAACGAAAAGAGAGGACTGGTAGAAACCGAACAGCGGGAGGTCGCCCAACGCGATCGAAGGTCCCCTCGGATGTAACGTTTCGCCGAAGCGTACTGGACGGTGGTGTTCGGGTCGTAACTGAACACATTCCATCCGTCCGGTCCGTTTCGGTTGGCGTTTGGGTTTTCGTTGGTAGTCGAGACGAAAGGCAGGATGAGGCGGGCATGTCCCACTTCGTCGAGCACATGGTCTTCAAGGGTACCGAGCGACGAAAGACGCACCAGCTTGCGGCCCGAATGGAGTCCGTTGGCGGATTCGTAAACGCCTTCACCACGAAGGAGTGTACGTGCTTCTATGCCCGTGGACTGGATCAGCATCTGTCCCGCGCCGTCGACGTCCTGTCAGACATGGTCCTGGCACCCTCTTTCCCGGCCAAGGAGCTTGAGAAGGAGAAGGATGTCGTGCTCGAAGAAATGAAGATGTACCGGGATAATCCGGAAGACCACGTTTTTGATCTCTTCGAAGCAGGCGTCTACAATGGACACGCGTTGGCGAGACCTATACTTGGCTTGCCGCATTCGGTGCGCTCCTTTGACAGGAGCCGGGTGCTCGATTTCGTCTCGCGACAATATGCACCCGATCGCATTGTCGTCGCGGTCGCAGGAAACGTAGACCACGATTCAGCGACCCGGGAGATTGCCCAGATCTTTGGGCGACTCGCATCAAAGCCGTTTCGACGCAGACGCGTAAGACCGCGCGAATACGAACCGTCGCACACTGCCGTCTCCATTCCGACAGAGCAGGCGCATCTCGTAGTTGGTGGAAGGGGTCCGGGGCTCCACGACGATGACCGCTTACCCATGATGGTGCTGAACACGCTGCTCGGCGGCGGTATGTCGAGCCGGCTCAATCTGCGCATCCGGGAAAGACACGGATTCTGTTACCAGATCTACTCCTTCATGAACCTGTATGTCGATACGGGCGACTGGGGGGTGTACGTCGGGACGGATGCGAGTAGAGTTGATCGCTCTCGCCAACTGATCCACCGCGAGCTGGACGCGCTCGTGCAAAAGCGTATCGGCCCGCGCGAACTCAGTCAGGCAAAGAGCCAGGTCAAGGGTGCGATCATGCTTGGCCTCGAAAGCATGAACACGCGCATGATGCGACTTGGTCGCCAGGAGTTGTTCTACAAACGTTTTGTATCGCTCGACGATGCGATCGAACACATAGACGCCGTTTCATCCGATGACCTGCGTCGTGTGGCCGAATTGCTTTTCAATCCGTCGAAGTACTCAGAAGTGCTCCTTTTTCCAAACGGTTCAAACTGACGATAGATGAAGATTCTTGTCACCGGCGGAGCCGGCTTTATCGGATCCCATGTAGTTGACGCCCTTGTCGAGGCCGGACACACGGTTCACGTCGTTGACGACCTCTCAGGAGGACGCATCGAAAACGTGAACGCCGCGGTTGAGCTGCACCGACTCGACATCCGATCAGCCGAGGCTGCCGCTCTTTTTGAAACCCACCGCTACGAGGCACTCTTTCATCTCGCTGCACAGATGGATGTTCGTCGTTCCGTTGCCGACCCGCGTTTCGACGCTGACGTCAACATTGGCGGATTCCTCAACTTGATGGAGGCGGGCAGAAAAGCCGGCCTCAAGAAGGTCGTCTTCTCATCCACTGGCGGCGCCATCTACGGCGAGCCCGACTACGCACCACAGGACGAGTCGCACCCACTGCGCCCGATCAGTCCGTACGGAATTACGAAGCTGACGACCGAAAAATATCTCTACTACTATCGACACGCGTACGGCATTGACTACGTCGCGCTCAGATATGGTAACGTCTACGGCCCGAGACAGAATCCGCATGGTGAAGCGGGCGTCGTAGCCATCTTTATTCAGCGGCTGATGTCCGGGGAGTTGCCGGTCATCTATGGAGACGGCTCGCAGACGCGGGACTACGTGTTTGTCGGTGACGTTGTAAACGCAAACGTCGCCGCCCTTGGTTTTGGAGGAAGTGGCATCTTCAACGTTGGCACGGCAGTCGAGACGGATGTCAACAGGTTGTTCGGAATCATCCGGGATCGCCTCGCACCCGATGTTGAAACGCAATACGCACCGGCCCGGCCTGGTGAGCAGATGCGGAGTATCCTTGACTACGGTCAAACGGAGAGTGCGCTCGGCTGGTCGCCGAAAGTCGATATCACCAGCGGCTTGAACCTGACGGTCGATTGGTTCGAGTCTCTTGCAAAGGTCTCCTGACTAACAGACGGTGAGTACGTACAAAGTCAGACTAAACCAGTTTGAGGGTCCACTCGACCTGCTGTTGTTCTTTATTCAGCGGGACGAACTGGACATCTATGACATTCCGATCTCCGACATCACCGAGGAGTTCCTGGAATACGTGCGCTTGATGGAGCGCATTGATCTGGATGGCGTCGGAGACTTCCTGTACCTGGCGGCAATGCTGATCCAGATCAAGGCTCGGATGCTCATGCCGACGCAGGAGGTCGATGAAGATGGCGAACCGATAGACCCCAGAACGGAGCTGGTTGAGCGGCTGCTCGAATACATCCGATACAAGGAGGCCGCCGCTGAGCTGCAGGCCAAGCTGGAGGCACGCTCGGATTTGTTCACCCGACCAAGTGCTGCGGCAGATCGGGCGGCCGTCGTACCCGACCCCGATATTATCGCGGATGGGAGTGTCTTTGATCTTGTTGCGGCGCTCAAACGTGTTCTGTCAAGGGCTCGTGTTGAGCCAACTCACGACATCGAGGGTGAAGCCTACACCATCGAGGAGCAGCAGGTCTTCGTTCGGCAGGCACTCGTCCGAATTGGAAACGTCTCTTTTGTCGATCTGGTTGATCGCAGGTCAAAACCGTTCATCATTACCACCTTCCTGGCCATACTCGAATTGGCTCGACAGGGAGAAATCGAAATCACGGTGGATCGTAGTGCCGACGACTTCACGCTTCATGCACGCGAGTCAGTAACAGATCCGGGAATTACGACATCCGAAGGTTGACACCAATGTCCGAAAAGCGAAAGACACCCGACGAGGAGTTGGAACCGGTGCAGGAATCGACCCCCGCTTCGCACGGTCGCGCCGAACCTGAGCCCACCAGCAACCAGCTCGCCGCAGACGACGATCCCGACGAGAGCGTGGACACGATTACGGACGAGGACGTGGAACCGGTTACAGACGAGGACGTCGCTGACGACGTGCCCGGCGACATGGATGACTCAGACAGTACTGATGAGCCGGGACTGGCAGATGAGACGTGGAGCGAAATCGGCCCTGTCGTGGAGGCGCTCGTATTCGCCGCCGAAGACGCGCTCGCCGAAAAACAGATTGTATCAATCGTTCGTGATACTGTCGGCGCCGACATTACGCCCGCACAGATCGCACGCGCTGTGGAGTCACTGAACGCGTCGTATGAATCAGCGGGAAGGGCATTCCGGATTCACGTCTGGGGTGGCGGATATCGCATGGCCACTACGCCTGAGTTTGCCCCATTTGTAAAGACGCTGTACTACCAGCAGAAAGTAACCAAGCTCTCGCGGTCGCTGCTTGAAACCCTTGCCATACTGGCCTACAAGCAGCCCGCAACGAAACCTGAGCTCGACTACGTTCGTGGCGTTGATTGTGATCACGCGCTTCGTCGTCTGCTTGAGATGGGTCTCGTCGAAATAGCAGGACGCGCTGACACGGTTGGCCGTCCGTTGCTTTACCAAACCAC
>JAUIJQ010000345.1 GCA_030431165.1 Rhodothermia bacterium
CGCGATGCGGTCGTCGTCTTCCAGGATCATGTCGCCTTCCGGATTCAGAAGACACTCCAGCTCGCCTTCGTACGCCCGAATCACCCCGATTGGAATGGCACGGGTGAAATAGCGCCTGACCTCCGAAAACGTCAGCCCTGCGAGTCGGCCTGCCGGCTTGATGTATATCTCGTTGCCGTCCTCGTATGACAGGAGCTCCGAATAGACGTGTGTAAGTCCGTCGTGTCGGATTGCCTGTACGATGAGTCGCGCGATAAATGCATCGCCGGCGATGACGTTGGCGGTGCCTCCATACGCGCGATGCGCAATCTCAACTTTGTCAGCGTCGAACAGTTCGGCCATAACGATCGGCGCCGGACGATTACGTCGGCGCGCCGAGCGGGTCGGCGAGATGGAGAGCAGCGTCTTGATAATGCGCGTGTCGGCCACATCAGGACCGCCGAGGTCGTAGTTGGCCCCGGGAATAATTATCGCTGAAGCTGACGCGTAGCTCACACGTTCCAGGTGATCGAGCCGCAGCGACGAACCCGTTCGAAGGAAGATCGGTACACGCCGCGCGTCGCGGCCCAACAGTTGACGCACCTCGTGTCTATGGTGTGATCCGGAGTCTTCATCCAGTACTACAATTCGTAAGCGACCACGCGCCCGGCGTCGCACGAGAAAGCGTTTTACGCGCTCTTCGGACAAAACCAGTTCGCGAATAATAGACGGCGTGCGACTCGTCCAGCCCAGAATCAGGATATGGTTCGTGACAGCGATTGGGGTTAGCCCGGTGTCAAGGCGCCGAATCTCCTGATTCAGCCACTGCGTCATGATCGCGATCAGCGAGCCCATAAACAGGACATAGCCCAGCACCGTCACAGCCGTTGAGATGATGCGCAGCGCTGTGCCCGTATCATCCCCAAGGTATCCAGGATCCGTCAGGCGTAGGAAGGCCCACCAGACGGATTCAGGGATGGATCCGAAGTTGTCGGTCAGGAAAAACGCGGCGAGTCCGCCGGCGATGGCGACCATCACGATCGCCGCCATCATCAGCAGGAGCTGGGCGAGCGCACCACGTTGGATGAGGCGCTCAAGCGCAAAGCGGAAGTGCTGGTTGAGACGCGTGGGGAATGACGACAAGGCGCGTGGCGTACTTCGGCCGGTCAGGTGGCCTGGTGGTGCTACGCGACAATCTATCGAACGCGGACGACGTTCGAAACGGGGAGTGGTCGATCACGCCGGATTGGCCAGGGTACGGCCTAACGGATGCGCGTCGTTTCGTCCCAGATCGGCACGAGGAGTTCGTAGTCGCCAAGCCCCGAGTCATCGACGAAGATGAATCGGCGCCCGATGCGATAGTAGAACCAGACCTCGTACGGCTTGACCGAGAAGTTGTACGGATGACGCTCAACGGCGTCTGGCTCACCGTACAACACCCAGACTTGTCCCCTGTCGGTTCGCCAGCCGTCGGTGACAGAGCTGTACTGCCGGTTCGCGTACGCGACGCGGTAGTAGTACTCCTCCATCTTTTCGTTGCGGGCGGTCCCCGGCGTGGGATCCCGGCGCTGCCAGAACTCGACAAAGCGCTGCCACCTGTCGGTCGTTGATGATGCGCTGCGGATACGGCGGATCTCTCTGCTCTTCGCGATATACTGGAGCTGCGATATGGCGTCGTCGAGATTGGCAAGATGTTCGTCCAGACCGGCCCACTGGACCTCAAATGTGGTCTGTGCCTGATCAAGCACCTGACCGGCCGCGTCGGTGAGCTGGAACGTGGCCTGGTACACACCCACTGGCAATTCGCCAAGCGGCAGGTGGGAGATCATCTGCGAACGCCGGCCGTCGACTTTTCGACGCTCGGATTCCCGGTAGACGATGTTGTCGTCACCACCGGCACCTTCCATCGAAACGGGCGCGCGAAGTGACGGCAGCGTGCTGCCGCTGATACGCTTCACCTCCTGTTGAATTGTGACCTCGCGTGGATCGTCGAGATACATTTCGTAGAAGAAGGCGAGGCTGTCGAGCGACGACGACAGACGCCGGGCGACGCTCGGATACATTGTGTTCGAGCCTTCGTCAAAATCAGCAAGCACGAGCAGGTCGCTCACAGCAGACTGCCCGGCGATCGCGCGTACGAAGAAAACCTTCTCCTGCACAAAAGCCTCGCCGCTCGAGTTGTCCTGAATCTGAAACTCAAAAACGTACAGACCGGGATCAATCTCTATTGAGTGTGTCGAGAAGTCGTACTTGGTATTGTCGGTAGTCTGCGCGTAGACCGGGACGGTAACTGAACGCTCCCAAAGCGGGCTCTGCACAACGTTGCTGCGGCGCCCCTCGTCGTCGAGCTCCATGATATCAACCGACACCTCGTACGTGGCATTAAAGCCGTTCGGCGAGTTGATGAATCGAAGCTTGCTCAGCGGGATGCGGGTGTAGATGTCGATCTGCGGGCCACGCGAACCGGCGGCTCGAAGTGTCACCATGTCAACGTCAAACTCGGGCGCGTCCTGCGCCTGCGTCGCCGCCGGCAACAGAAGGGCAAAGCATGCGACAACGGTCAGCATCACTCGCATGAATACACACCCCCGATCATGGTCGCGTACTTCGGCTGTTTGCTCGAAGTAGCAGCGGTCTCCAGCACGCCTGTCACAACTGTCCATATCGCGTCTAATCCCTGTCACGCCGTACGTACACCTAACCCATCCAACCGGTTCTTAATCCAGCCTATTCAACTGCGAAAGCCGATATCTACGGGGTATCGACTTCAAAACAATCAAATATCGGGTCGGAAACCTGACAATCAGCCATTTTCGGGCCAGACGGTCGTTTTTTGACCCTGAACCGCCAATTAACCGACTGAGTGGTCTCGATTCAAGAGCCGAAGAGGGCGTCCACGAATCGCCTCTTGTTGAAGACCTGGAGATCGTCCAGTTGCTCCCCCACTCCTATGTATTTTACCGGTATGCGGAACTCGTTCGAAATACCAATCACAATGCCCCCCTTCGCGGTTCCGTCCAATTTCGTCAGAATCAGGCCCGTCACGTCGACGCTCCGGGTAAAAACCTCGGCCTGCCGAATTGCGTTCTGACCGGTGGATGCGTCGAGCACGAGTAGCACTTCGTGTGGTGCTCCCTCCACCTGCTTGTCCATGACGCGCTTGACCTTGGACAGTTCGTCCATCAGGCCGGTCTTGGTGTGGAGGCGGCCCGCCGTGTCAATCAACACAACCTCGGCTCCGCGCGTCTTCGCCGCAGCCAATGTGTCAAACGCGACCGCCGCGGGATCAGCCCCGTGCCCCTGCTTGATCACGTCAACCCCGGCGCGGTCACCCCAGATCTGAAGCTGCTCCGTCGCTGCGGCACGGAACGTATCACCGGCCCCGAGAAGAACGTGCCGACCGGCCTGCTGGTACCGGTGAGCAATCTTGCCAATCGACGTGGTCTTGCCGACGCCGTTTACGCCCACAACCATGATCACGTGCGGCTTCGTCGGAAACTGGGCGTCAAAGTCTGCCGGACGATCGGGCTCGCTGTCAAGCAGCAACCCCGAGATCTCCTCCCGAATTACCTGCTGCAGCTCCCCTGCCGAAACGTACTTGTCCCGGGCAACTCGCTCCTCAATCCGGCGGATGATATCGACCGTCGTCTTGACGCCGACATCGCTGGTGACCAACACCTCTTCAAGCTCGTCGAGGACAGACTCGTCGATGGTGTCTTTGCCGCGAACCAGTCGGTCAAATTTCTTGAACAGGCTCGTGCGCGTCTTCTCCAGGCCTTCTTCCAGCCGTTCATCTTCGCGCGTTTTTTTGTCCCGCCTGAAAAGTGCCATATCCGCCGATTTTATCGCATCTGATGTCTTGTTGCAGCCCGTCAACAACCGGGCGCGCGACGGGGTTTCCGACTAAACCGCGGCCGTCTCTGACTCGCCGATTGCGCCACGGTCTGCATCTGATTCAGCGGCGTCATGCGCGCCCTGATCTTCAGTCAATGCGCCGGATCCATTTTCCGAAAACGTCGTGGTCGCCACCTCTGCTTGACGGCTGCGCCGGCGGGCCGCACTCATGACACGGAAGTACCGGCCCATGTAACGTAGATAGGAATACGCGATCAGAACCGTCGAAGCGATAAGACAGAACCGCATGATCGGCGGATCAGCCTCGAGTAGCGCTGCGAGTACCGTGATGGCCACAGCGGTGATTGCGACTTTGCCGGAGAGAATGCTGCTGGGAATGTGACCGGCCTTCCTGGTCATCCGAATTCCCCCGAGCACAATCAGGAGATCCCGCGTGAACAGCGCCGCCACAAACCACAGCGGCAGGCTGCCCCTGACCACAAGCGCGAGCACAATGGCACCGCCACCAATTTTGTCGACCAGTGGGTCCAGCACCTTCCCCCACCCCGACACGGTGTGGGACCATCGGGCCAGACGCCCGTCGAACCAGTCCGTCGCGACCGCCGCCAGTGTCAGCGCGACGATCCACGCGATGGAGCCGCGCGCAAAAATCAGATAGGCGAGCGGCGCGGCGATCACGAGCCGGCTCAGCGTGAGC
>JAUIJQ010000346.1 GCA_030431165.1 Rhodothermia bacterium
GCTGCGCTCGCCTTTGCCACCACACTGCCCGTCGCCGGATGGGCCGAGGCCCCGCTGAAGGTGGTGGCCACGACCGGCATGATCGCCGATGCGGTGCAGCAGATCGGGGGCGACCAGGTCGAGGTGAAATCGCTGATGGGCCCCGGCGTTGATCCGCACCTGTACAAGGCAAAGGCCGGGGACGTCAGTCGAATGAGTAAGGCTGACGCGATCTTCTATGGTGGGCTGCACCTTGAAGGGAAGATGGTCGAGTTGTTCGAGCAGATGCACGAGCGCGGGAGAGTGACCATTGCCGTTTCGGATGCGATCCCGCGCGACAGTCTGATAGAATCGGATAGCTTCGGCGGCAATTACGATCCGCACATCTGGTTCGACGTCTCGCTGTGGTCAATGGTTGTGGGCTATGTCGCTGAGCGCCTCGAGTCGCTTGATCCCGAACACGCGGCTACGTTCAGCGCCAACGCAAGTCGGTATCGCGTCGAGCTGGACGCACTCCACGAATGGGTCAAGTCCGAGACAGCGCGTGTACCCGCAGCCCGTCGCGTATTGATCACCTCGCATGATGCATTCGGATATCTGGGGCGGGCCTATGATGTTGAGGTGCGTGGTCTCCAGGGAATCAGTACCGTGTCGGAGGCCGGCACAGCCGACGTGCAGCGTCTTGCTGAGATGGTCGCGACGCGCCAGATTCCGGCGCTGTTCATTGAATCGTCGGTGTCGCCCCGCGGCATCGAAGCTGTCCTCGCGGCAGTTCGTTCTCGCGGATTCTCAGCGCGAATCGGCGGTGAACTCTTCTCTGACGCACTCGGTGATGCGGATACCCCGGAGGGTACGTACGTTGGCATGGTTCGGCACAACGTCTCGCGTATCGTCAATGCGCTGGACAATCAGCACTAGCGAAAGGCAGACGCCATGAACGCGGTCGACGTTCGCGACCTTACGGTTGCCTACCACGAAAAACCGGTCCTGTGGGATATCGACCTCGAGGTCCCACACGGAGTCCTGATGGCCGTGGTTGGTCCTAACGGTGCCGGGAAGACAACGCTCATCAAGGCTATCCTTGGTCTGATCAAGCCGGCAGCCGGCGAGGTTCTCGTTGATGGAGAGCCCTATCACCGGCAACGCGATCGGGTTGCCTACGTGCCACAGCGAGGCAGCGTTGATTGGGACTTTCCAACGAACGTGCTCGACGTGGTAACCATGGGTCTCTACGGGCGGCTGGGTTGGATCCGCCGTCCGAAGCAGGAGCACCGCGCCCTGGCGCTGGAGGCACTGCGCAAGGTCGACATGGAGTCGTTCGCAAAACGCCAGATCTCGCAGCTGTCGGGCGGACAGCAGCAACGCGTCTTTCTCGCCCGTGCGCTGGTACAGGATGCCGACGTCTACTTTATGGACGAACCATTTCAAGGCGTCGACGCGGTGACCGAACGTTCTATCATCGAGTTGCTTCGGGCCTTGCGTAGTGCCGGAAAGACGGTTGTCGTCGTTCATCATGACCTCCAAACCGTCCCGGAGTACTTCGACCAGGTTCTACTACTGAACGTGCGTCGAATCGCAAGTGGGCCGGTTGACGAGGTGTTTACCGAGGAAAACCTTCGAACCACCTACGGCGGTCGAATCGGATTCATGAGTCTTGTCCGGGAGCGGTCGCGCGCGGCAACGCCCGAGGCTGAGCGATGATCGAGCTCCTCCTCACCGATTATACCATTCGGACAGTTGCACTCGGAGCCGCAATACTCGGGTGCGTGAGTGGAGCACTGGGGACGTTCGCCGTCTTGCGCGAACAGAGCCTCCTTGGTGATGCGGTGTCGCACGCCGCACTTCCGGGCATCGTGATTGCGTACTTCGTAACCGGCTCAAAGATGTCGATCGTCCTGATGGCCGGGGCCGGACTCTTTGGAGCACTTGCGACCGGACTTGTCTTGTCGGTGACGGCACAGACGCGCATCAAGTTTGACACAGCCCTTGGCATTGCACTGTCGGTATTTTTTGGACTCGGCCTCGTGTTGCTGACGTTCCTGCAGAAGCGCCCTGACGCAAATCAGGCAGGGTTGGAGACGTTCCTGTTTGGGCAGGCGGCTGCGCTTGTTGTATCGGATGTCGTAACGATGGCGATCGTGGGTGGGTTGGCGCTGCTACTGGTGGGCGTGTTCTGGAAGGAGTTCAAGATCGCGTCGTTTGATCGTGAGTTTGGCCGATCTCTCGGATTACGGATGCGCATCATTGAGGCGCTTCTGATGTTCCTGTTCGTAGTCGCGATTGTCATTGGTCTTGAGGCTGTCGGCGTTGTGCTGATGAGCGCGCTCCTGATTGGTCCGGCAGCAGCGGCCCGTCAGTGGACAGACAGGTTGAGCCTGATGTTTGGAATCGCGGCGCTGATCGGCGCGTTGAGCGGCGTACTCGGGGCCGTGGTCAGCGCCACCGCTTCGTCCCTGCCGACGGGTCCGATCATTGTTCTTTGCGCAGGGGTCTTTGTGCTGGTTTCCCTTATCGGAGCGCCGCATCGTGGCCTGGCGTGGCGGTGGATTCGTGACTGGCGCAATGGGAGGGTCCTTCGGATGGAGTCTGTTCTGCTTGACCTCTTTGCGCTGGCGTCACAACACGAGCGTCCCGACTATCCGCACGAGGCGGCTGTGTTGGACTTGATGGCTAATCCGATTGCCGGCTCGACAAAATCGTTGAAGGCGCTCGAAGATCGTGGCCTGGTCACCCGGGTTGGGGAATCTCAGTGGTCGTTGACGCAGGCGGGCGTTGCCCGTGTTCGTGCAATCCTTGAAGGGATGTCTGCGGGAAGACGCGGAGACAACTGATGACGCCTGAACAGATTGAAATACAGCTTGTAGCCTGTGCCGTAGCGGCGGCCTGCGCGCTGCCGGGTGCGTTCTTGATCCTGCGGAAGATGGCAATGATGAGCGATGCGATATCGCACGCCATTCTTCCGGGGATCGTGGTCGCGTTCTTTCTGGTCGGCGAACTTCACTCGCCTTGGCTGATTGTCGGAGCGGCAATTGCGGGACTAGCAACGGTCGTGCTTGTTGAGTCCATCAGCGCCACGCGCCTGGTGAAAGAAGACGCCGCAATCGGGCTGGTATTTCCCGTGCTCTTTTCGGTCGGTGTGCTCCTGATTGCGCGGTACGCCGGCGACATACACCTGGATACCGACGCGGTCCTGACGGGTGAGCTTGCCTTTGCACCATTTGACAGGCTGACCGTCGGCGGCGTTGATCTTGGGCCCAAGGCACTTGTCACGATGCTCGCCATTGGTGTCGCCAACCTCGTCTTTATCCTCTCCTTCTACAAGGAGCTGAAGCTTGCGACGTTCGACGCGGGGCTTGCGGCGTCTCTGGGTTTTATGCCCGCCGCCCTGCACTACATTCTCATGGGGTTGGTGTCGGTTACGGCAGTTGGCGCATTTGACGCGGTCGGCTCAATCCTCGTGGTGGCACTGATGATCGGCCCGCCGGCCTGCGCGTACCTGCTGACTGACAGGATGGCGCTGATGATGGTGCTGAGTGTCGGCTTTGGTCTACTGGCCGCCATATCCGGATATTGGGTTGCCCATTGGCTTGACGCGTCCATTGCGGGGTGTATGGCTACCGTTGTCGGCGTCGTCTTCCTGATTGTCGTAGCGCTGGCCCCCGATCGAGGACTCGTGTCAATCTTGCGGCGGCAGACCCGCCAGCGATGGGCGTTTGCGGAAAAGATGCTGACGATTCACCTTCGCCAGCACGAAGGGTTGCCCGAAGAAAGTCGGGAGAACAGGTCTGCACACCTTCAGGAGCATCTGCGGTGGCAGGCAGACTTTGCAGTTGACGTTGTTCAGCGCGCGGTCGAGGACGGCTTTGTTGTCGAGCGTGGCGGGTTTCTGTTCCTGACCGACGCGGGTCGTGCACTGGCATCCGAGGCGGTTGTGGATGCCTGATACAAAAAAGGCGACGACCCTCCGAAGAGAGTCGCCGCCTTACAAGGACTCAGACAACGTCCTGAGACTTGCCAAGAGGCCCCGCCCGCGACGACGATATGAAGAACCCCTTCATATCACAGTGGGTACCGCTCAGATCCTTTCACTTCCCCGGACCGGTGCCGAAGCACCGGTACCACCGATGACAGTACTGTTGATGACAGTGGAGTTATCAGTAGCTGGGGCCTGTTGGCCAGACCCGAAGTTGGGCTCCCTCAAGTATAGCTGTTAGGTTCTTACTTGATGTGGCCGCGGTTTTCTGTTGCACTCATGTGTCGCGCAATTGTTGCGGCGAAAACGCACGGTGCAAATTGTATTTTCAGACGAATCGCCCCGTGCGATTCTCCGCTGCAAATCTTCCCTGCGATTATCCTCTGCGAATCTGCGCTACTGCGAACGAAGCGCGTCGGCGAGCATCTTGTTCAGTGACCGAACCTCGTCTTCGATGTTCTCTCCTGTTGTGAGATGGCGCTCGCGAAGCTGAAACAGTTCTTCCGTTACAGCCAGGGCTGCAATGATCGCACTCGTGAGTTCGGGCTGCTCCGGATGGGCTCGGCGAAA
>JAUIJQ010000347.1 GCA_030431165.1 Rhodothermia bacterium
GCTCTACACGCGTGTGGTCGCGCTCGACTCTACGCACGTTAATGCGATCTGGAATCGCGCTCTTCTTTTGGATGACTTTGCGTCGTCGCTCCCGGTTTTTGAAAGGCTTACGACCCTGGCGCCCGATTTTGGGGGCGCGTGGGGGGCGCTCGGCTGGTCACTTATCCTCAACAAGCAATGGAGCGACGCAGTCGAGCCGACTCGAACGGCGGTTGCGCTTGAGCCGGGCACTTTCTCTTGGCCACTTAACCTGGGACACGCATCCCTGCTTCTCGGCATAACCGACTCTTCGCTCGTGGCGTACGATCAGGCACTGGGCCTGATGACGCAACTTGACCTCGACGCGGCGATTGCCGACTTCGAACTCTTTGCCAGTCGAGGTTGGTTGCCCGACACGTCCTCCGCTCACGCCCGATTTGTCGATGCCTTCAAGGCGTGGCGATTGCCGCAGCTTCGATCAGACTCGCTCTGGGCGGTCGCTGTTGCACTCGAACAGGCGGGCAACTATCGCGATGCATCAGATGTGTTTGCCCGCGCCGGCGACAGTGAAGCCGCTGGCGACCGACCGCGCCGCCGTGATGCCTGGGTTTCTTATTACCGCGGTGGATCGGCCTCCGTATCAGCGGGAGAGCACGAGCGGGCCGCTATTCTTTTTGAGCAAGCGCTCGCCTGGTCCGAAGGCGTTCTGTCAGACGAAGATCGGGCGCGGACGTTGACCGACGCCGTTGAGGCGCACGTTCGCAGTGGAAACGGATCCGTTGCGCTGGACAGAGCGGATCAGGCTGTCGAATCAGCTATCGCGGCTGATCGAGTTGACCTGGCGTCCCGCGCACTCAGTGCCGCCGGCATCATGCATTCGGATTTGGGCGCAATGGAGGAAGCGATCGAGGCGCATGCACGCGCTCTTGAATTCAGTCGCAGCCTATCTGACAGTGCAAACGTCGAGATCAGTCTTGGAAACATCGCGTGGCTGTACATACAGACAGGGGACTACGAACGGGCCCTGGCCCACTATGCCGAGGCACTGGAGATTGCGCAGCGTTCCAACCCGAGTGCGCTGTCCAAGAGGACGCGTGACGTAGCCTTCGCGCACGCACGGCTCGATCATCGACAACTCGCGGATTCACTCTACGCAACGGCGCTGGTACTGGCTGAGGCGGTCGAAGACAGCATGGTCATTATCGGTAACGTTGGTTCGCTGCTGATAGACTGGGGTCGGTACGACGAAGCACTTGCCAACTATGAGTTGGCGTTTCAACTCGCCAATCGCATCGGTGACCTGAGTTCGCAGGCGATTTATCTGAACAACCAGGGAGACGTGTACGGTCGTTGGGGGCTGTTCGACAAATCAATTGAGCTGCGTAAACGTGCCCTCGAAATCTCGACCGCAATTGGCGAAGAAGCGAGTGCGGCAACCCAGTTGAACAATCTCGGATTCCTCTACAGCGAGCTGGGCGACCACGACGAAGCGCTTCGATACTACGAGCGTGCGCTGGATAAGCTGCGTCAGTTCGGACAGCGGCCCCAGGAAGGGCAGACCATTGCAAACATCGGTGCTGAGCTTGAAGCGATGGGCCGGTACGAAGAGGCGCTCGAGCACTACCGCCGGGCACGCGATATCGCGGCCGAAACGGGCGCCGTCAGCAGTGCCGCGGTAATAGACAACAACATCGGTATGGTGCACCTGGCGACGGGAGACTATGCGCTTGCCGTCGAGTTTTTCACGCGGTCGCTGGACATGACCGCGGTGACGGGATTTAAGGAACGCCGTGCCACAACGCTGTACAATCGTGGGAGCGCAAGGCATCGGCTTGGTGACCGCGACGCGGCAATAGCCGACGTTCGTGCATCAATTCAACTGCTCGAAGAGATCCGCGAAACGGCCTCGTTCGAAGTACGGCGCGACTACCTGCAGAAAGAACTCGACGCGTACCAGACGTTGGTGATCTTCCTTTACGAAAAGGGGGCGCCCGACGCGGTGCTTACGGCAATGAGTCAGATGCAGGCGCGGTCGCTGCAAGATCAGCTTTCCGCTCGCCCCGATACCAGCTTCGACGCAAGCTTACCGGATGTGCGCACCATGCCGGTGCTTGGGGCAAGCGAAGCGATCTTGAACTACGGAAATGCGGCGGACGGATTTCTGCCCGTCGTTGTGGCGCTCACGAATGGGCAGCCCTCCCTCGCCGCTGCCGATCTCGGCGCGTTGCAAGCAGTGATGGGTGACACAACCGGGAATCGTTACGGATTGTTGACCAAGGCCGTGGGTGAATACCGTGCTCTGCACGCACGGGATATTTCGGCGCGTGGTGCCACGGCCGCAGCGGCAGCCTCGGGCGTGTCCGGCGTCTCGGGTGTGCGCGTCGTTGACAGCCTGCGGGCGCGCCGTGACGCGCTGGCCCGTGCACTGTACGCCACGCTGATTGAGCCGGTCGTGGCCGCGGTGGAAGGTCGCAGCATCATTACGGTCGTTCCGGATGGCGTCCTGTCCTACCTGCCGTTCGAAACGCTTATGCGTCCCGATGGCACCTACCTCGGCGAGCACGCTGACATTCGTTACGTGCAGTCACTTGACGTTCGGCAATTCGTGAGCGGAAGGAGTTACGCCGGTCGCGTGCGCCAACCGATCCTTGCGTTCGGCGGAGCCGAATACGAGGCTGCCGTAAGCGGATACCAGTCTGATACTAACGACGCGCTCGGTTACGCGTCGTGGTCTGATCTTCCGGGTACCCTTGACGAAGTCCTCGCAATCGCGGACATCATGGAGGGCAGCGAGGTCGTCACTGGGTCCGACGTTTCTGAGGCTGTTGTGAAGGATTGGTCAGATTCCGGCAAACTGGCGCGGTACCGCGTCATTCATTTCGCCACGCATGGAATGGTGGTGCCCGAGGTCCCCGAACTGTCGGCAATCGTTTTGTCGCAGAGCGAGTCTGGACTACAATCAGAGGAGAAAGATGACGGGTATCTGCGGATGGATGAAATATCCGAACTAGACATCCGCGCTGACTTCGTCAATCTGTCAGCCTGCGAGACGGGCCTCGGCGCCCTGTATGGGGGAGAAGGTATCGTTGGTCTGACGCAGGCGTTTCTGGTCGCCGGCGCAAACGGCGTGTCGGTATCACTCTGGCAGGTAGCCGACCTGTCCACGAGTATCTTCATGCAGGAGGTGTACAGCCTCGTTGTCGCCGGTGACCTGTCATACGCTGCCGCCATTAGTCAGGTGAAGCGCCAGTTCGCTGCGGGTGACTACGGTGACGAATATCGCGACCCGTACTACTGGGCGCCCTTTGTGTACTACGGTTTGTAGTTGGAATTCCCGGTACCAATCTCAGAAATTCGATGAGCCGTGTGCTAAGGATGCTACTGTTCGTCCTGTTCTTGCCGTCAACAGCTACAGGGCAGGATGACGTATCCGGGCGCGACATCTTGCGGCTATCCGCCGCTCATGCGCACAATGACTATCTGCATGATCGGCCGACGATTGACTAACGGCCCATCCCCGGCGCCGGGTTCACCGTCAGGTTGACTTCGCGCGTCACGCGATCGTCGTTCGTGTCGTCCTCAAAAGTCACATCTGTCGAGTAGGCACCCTCTGCAAGGAGGTTTAGCCGCTCCGGGTCGTCCGTGCCGTAGCGAACCTCGATGATCACGCTTATCGATTGCCCCGCAGTGACGGTGCCCGACTCGCTTGATCCGCCGCCAAACGCAGCGATGTCAACGTCAAGCCAGCGCACGTTCTCCTCAACCGAGAGCTCTATGTCTTCGCTACAGATGTTCTGGACCGTGTAGGTCATGCTTGCCGGCGCAAACGATGAAGTGCCGGCCGTTCCAGACAGTGCGTAGCCTTCTTCGGGTGAAACAGTAATGCAAAGTGCTCCGTCTTCGCCGCCGTCGCATCGAGCGAGCAGCACGAGTGCAAGGGCAGACAATATGAGAGTGGCTGTCTTTTTCATGGGAAACAGGGAGCTGCAAGCCCGCATCAGAAGATGGACAAAAGGCAAACGCAGGGCTGGGGGGCGCTATCCGGCCCAGGCCCGGGAAACGTGAGCCTCAAGAAACGCTGCCGCAGACGGAACAACAAGCGCTTAGCCGACCACCTCGGCGGTGTCGTCGGGACGTACGCGTTGCACCCGAACCTCATTGCGGTTGGACCACTCCAGTAGCAGCATCGTGCCGTCGTCGAGGACGGTCCCGCCGGTGACGGACCAGTTGTCTTTGCTCTCCCACGCGACGGTAGCCTCGGCTGGCGCCTGAACACGCGGATCGGCGGTCACATCGACGCGTCGCACGGTTTGACCGGCGAAGTCCGAGACAAACACAACAGTCGCCTCATTGCGCGGGCTGCTTGTCGCGTCGGATTTCCGGGGCAGTGTCCACAGCGCCATGATGGCGTGTCGGTCATGGAGATCGGCGAAAGCCGCTGATCGCTCGACAAGTTCGGATGCCACCGGCTCGGCTTCAGTCGATCCTGGTCGAACACGGAGTAGCGTCGAGCCGACGGTGACGAACACTGTG
>JAUIJQ010000348.1 GCA_030431165.1 Rhodothermia bacterium
AGGGGCTCTCGACCATCGAAGACGGTCCGGCATGCCTCCGCGATAATCGGTGTGTTGCTCGCGTTATGGCCGGGTCTGAATAACGTCTTGGGACAGGTCTGGACGCTGTCCCCGTTGAGCCCGGAAAACGAGTCGCTGGCCAGTTAGTCGTGATGTAGGAGCCTGGACTAGGGTTGTTGCGCAAATGCAGCAACCTGCTCAGCGTACGCGGCGTCGAGGCCGAGTGCGATGATCAACTCGGACAACTTCGAAGCGTACGCGGGGTTCGAGCCGGTCCGGTGTGCGTCGTGCGGCAGGTTGTAGCACAACGCGTCGGAAGTAGCCCCCGAGTCAACAAGCTCCACCTCTACGTGCTCCGGCTTGTAGTCGCGAACAGAGGGCTCTGAGTACAACGCGTCGGCCTGGTCGTTGCTGAGGTCCATCACGAATCCGAGGGCGCAAGCGCCGGTTGATGGTATCAGCGTTGCACGTTCAGCGATGTGGATGCGGTAGTCGCGCAACCGTGCCGGCCCGATGACTGTCGGGTTAAGAATCTTGTCGCGGAGGAGCGCGGCGTCCATGAAGAGTCCGTAGAAGAACACCCGACTGGTTCGGGGTTGCTGAAGCACGACTTCGGGCTCAGCGTGCTTCATCAATCATGCGGATCGTTGCCTCTTCTACTTCAGACGCTACCTGCTTTAGCGACGCTTCAGTCGACAGCATCGACAGCATTTCCTCTGGTCTTATCATACCGATCTTGGTCTTGCCCTGCTCGGTGAACACAGAGATCCGGCACGGCAGCGCCGTGTTCAGACGCATGTCACTGGCGAGCACCTTCGCGGCCTGGTGCGGGTTGCAAACTTCGAAGATCTTGCACTGCTCGTCAAACGCGACGCCTTTGTTTCGCAGTGTCGCACCCAGGTCGTGCACGTGCAGGACGCCGAACCCGTTGCGTTTTACGGCGTCGTCGAGGTCTGCAGTGGCCTGGTCAAATGTTTTGCTCGACTCGGTCACGTAGTACATGGCATTCTCCTGATTATGCTTACGATGACAGTTTCGAAAGCAGGTCGATAACGGTTTGCTGCTGAACCGGCGTCAGCGGGCCGAACAAGTCTTTGGCTGTTTCGGATACTGTCGCTGACGTTTCTTCGCAGATGTTCTTGCCGGCCTTTGACAGTCGGACCAGACTCACACGGGCATCACGCGGGTGGGACTCTTTTTCGACAAGCCCGAGCTTTTCCATCGGGGCGATCACGCGCGTCACGCCAGAAGCGCTGAGCCCTACGCAGCGCGCGAGATCGATCCTTGTCATGGTTTTGCGCGCTGCGCTGTTCAGGTTGTGCAGGACCTGAAATTCGGTAAAGCTGATTCCGTGCATGCTCAGCTGGCCGTCCATTCGCTTGAGCATCCGGGTACCCAGTTGCACGAAAGAAAGAAACAGGTCTGCTTGTCCGTTTAGCATCGGCTGTGATACTTCCTGAAGGAACTCATAAACTTGAGAACTCAAATATAACTCACGCGTCACTCAAGTACAACAATTGGTGCGGAAGGCGGTGAGAGTCCCGGTGACGACAGAAGGGACAGCCGCCGAGGGCTGGTATTCAGCACGTAGTGCATTCGGGCAATCTGGTCGCGCGAGAAGACATTCATGCATCGATCAACGGTGTAATTCATGTAGTTGCCGACCATGATCGGTTCACCGCCGCAACCGATTGTACCCTCAGCAGGGCATCCGCGGACGGCCGACGATACGGCCGGTGTATCGTCACAGAAGTCATTGTTGGTGCAGTCGCCGCCGCCCCAGGTGTGCAGGACGCCGAGGTAGTGGCCCACCTCGTGCGTGAGTGTGCGCCCGAGTGCGAACTCCGAATCAACGTCCGATTCTCCAAAATGGGCCGAATTGATCAGGATACCCTCAGATTGAAGCGGCTCGCCGGGGGTGAAAAGGTCCGCACCCGGGAGGTCTGTCTCGGGGCCGGTCGCCAAGCCGAGCACGACGTCAGTGGCCCCATCCGGCAGGGGCATCGTCCAGATGTTGAGGTAGTGCTCGGGATTCCAGTAGCTGAAGTAGGCGTAATAATCGAACAGGTTAGCCTGGTCCACGGGATTGTTGACCGCGTCTGCATTGATGCGCACGATCCCGTCCGTTGGCGACCCGTCTGGAGCAGTACTGGCAAGTTCAAATTCTATGCGGGCGTCGCCGCCGTCGGGGTGGTTGTTGAATCCGCGCGTGCCCGGCTTCCTGCGATAGTCTTCGTTGAGAATCCGGATCTGGCCTTCAACCCGGCTACGCGCGAGGTTGGTGCCCTCGCCGATCGCTTCTCCGCGGTGGATGACGTGGACGACGACAGGAATCCGATATATGGTTTCTTCGGGGACATCCGGCGGGTTGGGCTCGTCGTGTGGCGGCGCAGAATCCTGGGAGCAGCCGCCCGCCACCAGAGCGGTAACCACGGCGAGTGCGGCGAGTGCCGCAGTAGGTGCGTGTCGTGTCGGACGTCGGCGATAGCGCTTCGGGACCATGTCTCTCCGGATGTTCGCGTGTGATACATCCAGCAAGACGCAAAAACGACTGAGACTCCCTAGTCCGGATAACCGCGTTGCGCGTCGGCCGGATTCAATCGGGCGTAGACAACGTGATCAACGAAGCGGTTGGTGATCCAGTGTGAGTCGCGCCGGATTCCTTCCTCGACGAAACCGCAGCGCTCAGCCACAGCACGGCTGGCGCGATTCTCGACGCCGCACTGCATTTCAAGCCGGTGCAGCCGTGCGTTATCGAAGAGAAACGATGTCACGGCAAGCGATGCCTCCGTCGCCAGGCCGCGCTTCAGAAAGTTGCGTCCCAGCCAGTAACCAATCTCAGCGTTTCGGTTTTGCCAGTCGGTTCGCCAGCAGACGACGCCCCCGGCAAATGCCCCGTCCATCCAGATTCCGAGATGAAAGCCTTTGCCTTCACGTTGCTTGTCCTCGAACATCGCAATGAAGCCGGATACATCATCCTCCGACAGTAGCGGCCCCGACCAGCGCAGCCACCGATCCAGGTGCGCTCGGTTCTCAACGATCAGCGCGTGCATCGCCGGCGCGTCACTCAGCGTCAGTGGGCGTGCAATTACACCCGGGCGGATTGCGAGCTCAGCGAGCTCAGGAATCGTTGTCACGTTTGGCGGATCCTACCGTTTTCCTGTCGCCAGCGGCGGCAGAGGTCTTGTGCCGCCCCTGCCCACTCGGGAAAGCGAAAGGCAAAGCCGCTGTTTGTGAGTTTGGTCGGCACAACACGTCGGCTTTTCAGGACGAGTTCAGTTTCGGTGCGCATAAACAGGGCACCGACCTCCAGCATCAATGCGGTCGCCGACAGGCCTATCCGTGTGCCCCACGCCTTTCGAAGTACCCGCATAAAGTCGCTGTTCGGAATCGGATTTGGCGATGATAGGTTGACCGGGCCGTCGATGGCTTCGTGCTCGATGATCCAGTAGATCGACTGTATGAAGTCGTAGTCATGAATCCATGACACAAACTGACGACCACTACCAGACGTCCCGCCGAGGCCGCGGCGAGTTAGTCCCAGCAACGTATCAAAGATGCCCCCGCTGTCGGGGCTCATGGTCATCGCCGACCTCAGCTTGACCTTGCGCGTATTTGGAGTCACTGCTTTGTCGACCTCAGCTTCCCAGTTCCGCGCAATCGTCGCGCTGTAGTTCCACTTGCGTGGCGCGCCGGGTTCATCGCCTCCGAGTAATCCGGTGTACTCGTCGTTCGGTGCGTCCAACCGGTGTGCGTAAATCGTTGCCGTGCTTGCCTGGAGCCACAATCGCGGTGGGTTTGCAACCGACGAAATCGCCTCACCAACCACGCGCGTCGAGTCCAGACGGGAGTTCATCATCGCCTGTTGATTTGCGGCATTGTATCGACAATTGACGGTGCGTCCGGCCAGATTGATCACGACATCGGCTGAATTGAATTCGTCGACCCACGGGCCGAGCGTATCACCGTCCCACTGGAGCGTTCTCCAATTGCTCGATCTGTCGGGCCTGCGGGACAGGACAGTGACGGTGTGACCGTCTGAGACAAAGGCGCGCGCAAGGATAGCGCCTACTTGTCCGGTGCCGCCGGGAATAACGATGTGCACGAGAGGGGTCGCAGGTTGGGGGATGATGAGCCGGGCGTTGCACAAGGTAACGCCTTCGCTCGGTGGGATGTGCCGGATACGGGCGCCGGTCACAACCAGCTTGTCAATCGACTTTCAAGAAGCATTACCCAGAGTCGGCCATTCGTCGAGACGAACTCCGGAGTCGACTAAGGACCGCCATTCCCGCTGTGTCAGATCGACAAACGTATAGTCATGGTGGGTGATTGTCTCAAGAACAGGTCGGTCACCATCCCAGAACGACAGGTCCTCGAGTACAAAATTCTTCCATTCTGATCCCCTGCGTCGCGTCACGAACTCGACCACCGCGTCAGTCATGCTGTAGCGGAGTCGTTTTCCGTACTCATATGTGCGTTTCGCATCCGGAAGTGATTCGCGGAAGTCA
>JAUIJQ010000349.1 GCA_030431165.1 Rhodothermia bacterium
GTGGAAGAGCCCGTGGGTCCGTCCACCTGAACGGCCACATGCAACCTCAGGAAGCGGATCGGCGCTTTCGTACAATCGAGAAAGCGATCTCCAGCGCCTGCTCGCCATTGAGACGGGGATCAACGGCTGACCGATAGGCACGCGCGAGATCTGACTCGGTTATCCCGCGTGCACCACCGATGCACTCGGTTACGTCTTCACCGGTCAGTTCGAAGTGCACGCCGCCCAGGAGAGCGCCTTCACGTTCCAGCACGTCGAACGTCAGTTCGAGTTCGTCGCGAATGCGATCAAAGCGGCGCGGTTTGTATCCGTTTTCGGCGACTTCGGTGTTGCCATGCATGGGGTCGCAGCACCACAGGACAGGGATTCCGACATCGGCCACTGCGCGGGCGAAGCGCGGAAGTGCAGATTCGACCTCGTCAGTTCCAAAACGCGTTATCAAGGTCAGTCGCCCGGGGTCGCGGTTCGGGTTCAGCAGTCGCGTGAGCTGTTTCACATCGTCAACGCTGGAGTCGGGTCCAACCTTGACGCCTATTGGATTACGGATGCCGCGCATGTATTCGACGTGCGCGCCCCTGGGGGAACTGGTACGTAGGCCGATCCACGGGAAATGGGTTGAAAGATTGTACGTACCCGGGCGGCGGGGCACCGTTCGGGTAACCGCCTCTTCATACGGAAGAAGTAGCGCCTCGTGGCTGGTGTAGAAATCCACCTGCTGCAAGTTCTCGATCGGCCCTTCGTGGATCGTCTCCATGAACGAAACCGATTCCCGGATGGCATCTACAATGCGCAGGTAGTCGTCAGCCATGGGAGAGTCGCCGAGAAACGCGACGTCCCAGTACTCGGGGTGATGGAGATCGGCAAATCCGCCCTGGGACAATGCGCGAACGAAGTTGAGCGTCAGGGCAGAATGCCCGTACGCGTCGAGCATCAGTCGTGGATCGGGTGAACGGTCTTCCGGCGAAAACCCACTTCTGTTGATGATGTCACCGCGATACGACGGCAACGTGACCCCGTCGCGTGTCTCCGTACCGGCGCTCCGCGGTTTTGCATACTGGCCGGCGAAGCGACCAACGCGAACGACCGGGAGCTTCAGGCCGAAGACAAGCACAAGGCTCATCTGTAGCAGCAGCTTCAACCTCGAGGTGATTGCGCCGACATCGATCTGACCAAGTGTCTCGGCACATTCCCCACCCTGGAGAAGGAAACGCCGGCCTGCCGCGGCATCGCCCAACTCGGAACGCAGCGATTCGATCTCCCAGGACGTAACCAGCGGAGGCAGCGAGCGAAGCCGCTCAAGAACTGCCTCGACCTGGTCGTCATCGTCGTACTGGGGCTGCTGCAGCGCCGTCTTGTCCTGCCAGGACGATGGGCGCCACGGTTGTGTCTGCTGTTCGTCGGCGTCCATGCGTAAGCCGGAGTCGAGCCGCCAGATGACCTAGCGTTCGATACGTCCGTCCAGGTGAACATCCATCTGCGGGAACGGAATGCCGATGTCGGCCGCGTCGAGTGAAGCCTTCACTTCCTGCGTGACTTGCTGCCACACATCCCAGTAGTCCTCCTTGTTGCACCACACGCGGATCTGCCAGTTGATGGAAGAGTCGCCGAGATCGCTGAGGAATACCTGCGGAGCGGGATCGCCAAGAATACCGGTGACCTTCGCCGGCACCGACTCGAGAACAGAACGGACCTGCTTGAGATCGGCACCGTAGTCGGTCCCGACTTTGACGTCCACTCTCCGCGTCGGGTGGAAGGTGATATTCTCGATAGTCGACCCGTACACCTCTGAGTTTGACACGATGATGCGTCGGTTGTCCAGCGTGTCCAGCTTAGTTGCGAACAGGTCTATCGAACTCACCTTGCCAAGCTGTCCGGCAGCCTTGACCACGTCACCTTCTTTGAACGGCCGAAAGAGGATGAGCATGACCCCCGCCGCAAAGTTGGACAACGTGCCCTGGAGTGCAAGCCCTACTGCGAGTCCGGCCGCGCCGAGCAGTGCCACGAAGCTCGTCGTTTCAATGCCAAAACGCCGCAGAACGGCCATCACCGTGAACGCAAGGACGAGAATGTATACGGCTCTGCCGAGGAACGAAGCCAGTGTCGCATCGACATTGCCCTTCTTGAGGCCGCGTAACGTGCCTCGCTTCGCCCAGCCCGCGACGATTCGGCCAAGGATGAGAATGACGATAGCACCCAGTACGCGGGGCGTGTACTCGAGTACGACTTCGAAAATCTGTTCGGTATTCATATCGGAGCGCGCGGACCTGATTGCTTACTTTGCCAGCTCGACAGAAGGTACAACGACAGAAGCGGACGTTCTAAATGACGATTCCCGGTCAACCCCGCGAAAAGCACAGAATCGGCATGCGTCGCCGGGAATTCTTGGGCACTTCAGCAACCGTGGCGCTTGGTGCATTTCTTCCCGGTCTCGTGGGCGCCGGATGCGCTGGTTCCACGCCACGCCGCCGCCCGTTCCTGTACGTATCAGCAGCGGAAGGTGGCCCTTCGGTTCCTGTCGCCGTACTTCGAGAGCAGGTGACATCCGGCCATCACAAGGTTCTTTGGGATACGATTCGGCGCCAGGCAGATGCTGACGCTACCGCCGAGTTGCTGCTACCCGATTCGCCCGTGCCGGGTCGCACGCCGGCGACCATCGAGCAGCGCAACCTTGACTTCTACATCTGTGATGCCGTCGGGCAGCGCATGAGGCGGCTTGCCCTCGCACACCTCGTTACCGGCGATCAAGCGTATGTTGCGCCGGCCGTTGCACAGCTTGACGTGATCCTGGATCACGAACGTTGGCCGGACTGGATTGATCAGGCGCATGTGCAGTTTGGACATCCGGCCGGACTGCGCACGGGCATGTTGTCGTACGACGCCGGCTTGACGTACGACTGGTTGTTCGAGTCGCTGACTTCTGAGGAGCGCACGCGAATCGCAACGGGGGTTGATCGGCGTGGGATCGATCCATTCCGAATCTCCATTCGGCAGGATCCCTGGTGGATGCGAGACCTCAACAACTGGACAACTACCATAGTAGGCGGCGTTGCCGTTGCGGCTATGGCAATGCACGACGATATCGATGATACTGACGCGATCGTTGATCTGGCGGTAGCGACGTTCGAGCGCTATCTGGACATCTACGGTCCGGAGGGAGAGTTCAATGAGTCGCCCGCTTACGCGAACGCGACCGTCAGACCGGTCGAATTCAGGCAGAGATGTCGAACATTGCTGCGGCGCAGAGTCGACTTGAATCAGCTACCAGATCAACGCTGGCCCTTCGAGAGAACCTTGTAGCGGCATCGAATCGCATTCAGGATGCTGACATAGCAGCTGATGTTGCACAGATGCTGCGCTTGCAGATTTTACAACAGGCATCAGCGGCGGTGCTAGCACAGGCAAATCTTCAAAGTACGCTTGTATTGCAGCTCCTTGAATGATGGGCGGAGCATCCTGGTGTTACTCCTCAGGATCACTCTCTTTCGAGCCAAAGGGCGAAATAATCGTATCCACCACTTTTTTTCCAACAGCTCCAACTCCCTTTAGCGCCGACCCAACAAAATCGATCCCTGAGTACTGCGTTGCAAAAGCAAAAGTATCAAGATTGACCTCTGGTTTATTCACGGGGCCATCTACAACGATTGGTAAGGTAATTGAGCCTACCGATCCCAGGGCAGAAGAGAAACGTTTGAATGGTCCACCAAAGGCTTCAAAAGTATCTCGAAGAAAGATCACTTTCCCCTTCCCATCCAGCTTTTTTGAAAAACTCAGAGTAACAAAGCCTTCAACGCTGTAATTTGGTCTCAGGGCTTTAATATCCGAAAGCTTGAGCTGGCTTTCTGAGATTGTAAACAGAGCGCTTGTGCCAAAATCCCTCCCCTTGCTGCCGATAGCAACCTCTGGACGCTCAAAACCAGGAAGTTGTCCAAGGATTCGCTGCACAGCCCGGTCGAGACTAAACCAGGGGTTCAATGTGTTCAGCATAAGTAGCGACCCTTCTCCAGAAAGTGTTTTCAGTGGATTCTTCATGGAGCCGGCAAAATATCCTTCGAATTTTTCCAGCACCCCTTTCACTTCCTCTGCTTTCTCAGCCTGTGCTAAGCCAGCAATGGTCTGAAGCGGAAGCTTGGAGGCTGAGATCGTGCTTTGAAAGCTCTGTTTCTCTCCCCTTTCAATTTCTCCATGCATCTCAAGAGAACCTTCTTCAAAGGAGATCTTTGTACGCTCTGACAAAGAGTATTTGCTTTTCGTCATTACAAAATCAGATTGGAGGTCGAAGGCTTTTTCAGAGATAAGTCCTTTCAAGTCTGATACTTCAAAGCTTTTCTTCGGGCCTGAAATAAGCATGCCCACAGTACCAGCAAGCTTCTCGAACCCATGTCCGGCAGTTTGAAGTCCAAGCCCTGGAAGCGGTACTTCAACTTCTCGTGATCGAGCCCGAACTGGTGCAGCATGGTGGCGTGGAGGTCGTGGACCGAGACCGGATTTTCCGCCAC
>JAUIJQ010000350.1 GCA_030431165.1 Rhodothermia bacterium
CCGTTGCCCTCGCAAGTAGGAGGTGACCATCGCTCAGTCCGGCATCCGGCGTAACTACTACGCTGAATTGCACGCCGGCACCTGACCCCAGTGGGCCGAGCTCCCAGACAATGTCGCCGTCCTGAAGCGAGCCGCCACCAGTTGCCGACACGAATGCCGCACCGTCAGGAATGGCAAAGCGTAGCTCCGGTGAGACAATGCTCGACGGGCCGTAGTTGGTTGCTGACAGCGTGTACTCAAGCGCCTCGCCGGGCTCAGCTGGGCCTGCCATTGGCGAGATGCTGAGTCGCATTCGTTGATCGACAACGACACTCGCATCAAGAGAGGCGAGCGCCTGTCCGCTACCGGTTGAACTGCCAAGCAACGTGGACTTCAGAATGTGGCCGCCCGGGGCGAGCGAGGAGACAAACGTCGTGAAGATCACCGTCTTTGTCTGGCCGGGGTCGAGCGTGCCGATCGTCCAGTTCGCAAACTCGCTCTGGTCACACGTCGTCCCAAGACAGTCTAATTCGGCATCATCTGAGATGCTGTCGACGAAACCCGGCAACAAAACGGAAGCCATGACATCAACGAGTGGAGTATCACCCGTGTTTGCGGCGGTGATTTCATAAACCAAACGGTCGTCGGGCGCTACACTTGTCTGACTAATCCCGTACACAAACCGCAGCGGCACGTTTGCCCGTACAGGCATGACGTGGGTTGATCGTGCAACGGACTCGTTGGTCTCATCTGGATCCACAGTCGCGCTAGCAACCAGTATGTGACCGTTATCCAGGCTTGCATCGGGTAACACGGTGACGTGCAACTCGCGGGCAGTCCCTGCTCCAAAAACCCCAAGGTCCCACGTCACGTCGGATCCATCGAGAACACCGCTATCGCTCGCGGAGACGAAGCTAGCGCCGTCCGGTAGTGAAAACGTGAGCAAGGGACTGACGATACTCGATTCGCGCAGGTTGGAGACCGTTAGCGTGTAGGTGAACGGGTCGTCTGGGGCGGCCGGGCCGGACTCAGCGCTTACGTTCAGGCGCATAGCACGCGAGTTGTCGACAAGCAACGTGACCGTATCGACAACGTCCGAGGAGCCTTCAAGCGAAACGGTCGCCTGGCCGGAAAGCTCGCCCTCCGCGGCCGAAGTGTGAACGAACGTCCGGAAGATGAACGTCCGCGAGTCACCGGGGTCAAGTGTTCCGATCGACCAATTGGCGGACTCACCCGCGTCGCAAGTGGTGCCCAGGCAAACAAAGTCGCTCGACTCCGCGAAAGAGTCGATCTGATCCGGCAAGGCAATCGTAGCCGCTAGGTTGATAAGCGATGAAGGTCCGCTGTTGGATGCCGTCAACGTGAATGTGACGCGATCGTCGGGGGCAAGTACATCGGTGTCTGCTTCGAAGTGTAGCGCGAAGTCCTGAGAGGATGCCGGCACGGGAGCTAGCGCACCGGCCGTCGCTACAATAAGAGCGAATACCAATGAACACGGTGCAGACGTGGAATTATGGGTTACCTTTGATGTGGTCATGATGTTCACAAGTGTCAATCTGCGGCTGAAGATGTGGCGATGAGTGTGTGAAATGCGGTCTCTGACGACACAGAAGCCGACCGCTACTGAGCAAAGATTTGTGCCCAGGGCGCGCCGTGAACTTCAACAACTGAATCGCACTCGGAAACTGCCCGATCGCCGCAGCACGTGAACTGCTAGATACTCATTCGTCCCGGTCATTTGGAATGTAGCTACTTCCTAAACAAGATCTGCGATCCGCCCGAGGTAGTTTCGCTGCCCGTTGACTGACTGGAACAGGCCGATCTCCGGCTCAACAAGGTCGCCGTGTTCGTCAAACGTGATCGTCCCGATCGCTCCGTTGAACGTCTGGATTTGCTTCATCGCAGCGAGTACGCCCCCACGATCAATCGTGTCTGCGCGCCGGATGCTCTCGACGATCAGGTTCGCGCAGTCATAGGCTTCGGCGGCATACTGAGGGGCACCCAGCATCAACGGAAACTTGTCCGCGAGCTCAAGCAAAAAAGCCTTTGCGGATGGCGCAACCCGCGGGTCAATGCCTGCCAGCGAGTGATACGGTTGACGCTTGTCAAGTGTCGGGACCTCGAGGAATTCGTACGGCTTCAGCGCGTCAGATCCGAGAAAGACGGCGTCGAGTTCGTGATCGCGAAGTCGATGCGCGATGATGTGCGTCTTGTTCCAGTAAATCGCGAAGTACACGAGATCTGGTTTCGCTTCGAGGGTTGACTCAATCAACTTGTCGAAGTCGAGCGCGTTTTCTCGTTCTCCAAAGCCGTAGTGTAGAACAGGCTCGGTACCAAGCCGCTGACATTCTTCGGAGAAGATGCGGGCTATCGGTTCGCCCCAGGCCGAGTCTTCGTTAAGAACGGCAATGCGTTTTGCATTCAGGTACTTGACGGCAACGTGTGCCAGTGAGCGCCCCTGTACCTCGTCGTTTGCGACGGTTCTATAGAAGTTGTCATGCCCGCGCGACGTTAGCAGCGGACTCGACGCCTCAGAGCTTAGCTGTAGCAGTCCGGCTTCATGGTAGACGTCCTGCGTGACAACGGCCATGGCGCTGTTCGTGGGGCCAAGCACAGCAATGGCGTCTTCGCGTTGTGCAAAAGCCTGCGCAGCCGGTACCGCGACAGCGGGGTCGCGACCGTCAATGACAGGCATCATCCGGATGGTTACGGGAAGCGCCTTCGTGCCCTTCGCCGCGTTGGCGTTGTCAAATGCCATCTCGGCAGCACAATAACCGCCGACACTGTACACATCGTCTGAGGGGAGCTGGAAACCTACAACTACTTCTGGTCGAGCCATATCCGGGAGGATTTGAGTGGTTTGGTTTGATAGTCAGTCGGTAAGCTTGGGGTCCAGGTAGTCCCGGAGCCAGTCGCCAAGGACGTTAACGCTATACACCGCGAGCATCAACGCAACGCCGGGTAGCGTAGCCACCCACCAGGCCAGTCGAAGGTAGTTGCGCCCTTCGCCGAGCATGCCGCCCCACGTGGGCGTGGTGGGCGGGACACCGACGCCGAGAAAACTCAAGGACGCTTCGTTGATGATACTGGTCGCCAGCGCGAAGCTCGCCACAACGATGAGCGGACTGATGACGTTGGGCACTACGTGCCGCGTGATGATGCGACGTGTAGGGACGCCAACAACACGCGCTGCGGCGATGTACTCCTGTTCACAAACCGATAGCGTCTGGCCTCTCGCCACGCGGCAGAAGGAGGACCACGTTGACAGGCTGAGGACGAGAATGACGTTTCGCACGCTGGGTCCGACGATTGCCATCAGCGCAACCGCGAGCAGTATGGATGGGAACGCAAGCTGGATGTCAACGAGGCGCATGATGACGGTTTCGGTGCGGCCGCGTACGTAGCCGGCAAGGATGCCGAGCGCTGAGCCGAGCGTTCCGCCCAGCAACACAGTGCACAGAGCGACGAAGAGCGAGACTCGCGCCCCGTACATGATGCGACTGAGAATGTCACGCCCAACGTTGTCGGTTCCAAGCGGGTACGTGCCGCTTCCGCCGTCGATCCATGCCGGAGGTAAGAGACGCGCACGAATGTCAACCGCGTCGGGCGCATGTGGGGTTAGCAGCGGCGCGATAACCGCGACGACCACGATGACGACGAGAACGAACGCTCCCGTTGTTGCCAACCTGTTCTTGAGCAGGGCTTTGGTTATGTGCGGCGCCGTGTACGTCATGACGACGCCCGCTGCAATCGAATCCGCGGGTCGATGTAGCTGTAGGACAGATCGACCAGCAGGTTTACGATGACAAAGATCATCGCGCCAAACGTAATCACGCCCTGTACAAGCGGCAGGTCACGAGCGTGGATCGCCTGAATGGTGAGCCTGCCGATTCCCGGATACGCGAAGACCGTCTCCGTAATCAGTGCTCCGCCTAGCAGGCTGCCGATCTCAATGCCGAGCAGCGTAATGACGGGGACAAGGGCATTGCGTAGCGCGTGTACGTAGTAGACCCGGCGATTGGAAATACCTTTGGCGCGTGCCGTGCGGATATAGTCGCTGTCAAGTACATCGAGCATACTTGACCGCACAAGGCGTGCGATGCGCGCCGTTGAGAACGTCGAAAGCGTGATTGCGGGCAGGATCAGATGGGCGGGTGATCCCATCCCCGAAATTGGAAGCCATCGAAGTGTCACGCCGAAGACAAGAATCAGCATGATGCCCAGCCAGAACGTCGGCACCGATTGGGCGAGCAACGCGCCACTCATTGCAAGCCGGTCGCCGACCGAGTTGCGCCTCACCGCTGAGAGGACGCCAACCGGGATCGCAACGACAACGATGATGGCCAGCGCGCACAAGGTCAGGATGAGCGTCGCCGGAATTCGTTCAGCGATCAGCTGCGTGACGGGGACCTGCTGCCGTACCGAAAGGCCCAGATCACCCTGCGTGATGCGCTTGAGGAATTCTGCGTATTGAACGAGCACTGGGCGGTCATAGCCCATG
>JAUIJQ010000351.1 GCA_030431165.1 Rhodothermia bacterium
CCAGGGACGTCTCGACGACGCCATCTCCAAAGTAGCCGAAAACGGAGGAGAAATCCTCCAGGAAAAACACCAGATCGGCCCCTACGGATTCCGCGCACTCGTCCTCGACTCCGAGGGAAACCGAATCGCCCTCCACTCAACATAATCTCCTCCGGTCTCTCTTATGGTCCATAGCACGTTTATGCTCAAAACGATCTGTATGTATCGCATCAGCCCCAAAGGGGCGAGATTTCATAGCCCAGGGACAAGCGCATCGCGCGCGGCCCTGGGTAAGGTAAATATAACAACACCGCGCCCTGAAGGCGGCGCGATAATTTCATCAATTTTTCCCTCTTCCATCCATTAACCTTCCATGATATAACATCACCCTCGTCTCATTCGAGACAGCCTGCTGCAAAAAAAAGTTTTTGAGTCCGCCAAGTCCGTAGAGTCCGAAAATGCCCATTCTTCAAACCGACACCTCCCCAAAATCCCGCCCGGACAGCAAAATTTCGTTAGCTTTATGGCCGCAATTGGCGGCAGGGTAGACGTTCTGACGGTCAACTGAGCGCAAATCGCTCGTATTGGCCTGAATTTATTCACTTTCGGAGTAACTGCCGTGTCACTGACAACCCAACGCCTGCCCTTCAGTTCGCGATCCGAGCGAACCACCGACTCCCCGATCTCCTGGCTCATGAAGCTGGCCATCGAGGACCCGGAGATGCTCTCCCTGGCGGCCGGGTTTGTCGACGTACTCGTCAACGGCCAGTTCGCGATTCGCAACGGTAACCTGTCCCAGCAACGCTTCGGGCGGGCGCTTCGCCGGAGATGATGGAGAGCCTTACCTATCAGGAATACCGCTATGCTGTCACCGCTTCCCTGGACCCCGCATTCAGGGACGTTGTTCGTGGTGTCTTTGCCGTCAAAGGCGAGCTGTACTGCCTGGCAGATGCGCTTGAGTTCAGGTACCGCGAGTCCGGACTGTTCAAGAGCGGCGAAGACGTAAAGCACTGGCGGATCTCATTTGACGACATCCGCGATCTGCGATTCAGAGGTATTGACGGTCGGTTGATCATTGCACCCAGAAGCCTCGACGTACTCGACGGACTGCCCGGGGAGAACGAAAAGACCGTCAAGTTCAAGACCACCAAGTCTGACCGACAGGCTGCACGTGAGATCGCCGCGTACATTCGCGGCGAGGTGTCTGATCGATCCGAGTTCGAGGTGAGTGGGGTGCCGGTGCGACTGCCGGAACTGGATACGACGTTTACTGAAGTTCGGGGGATTCTCAAACTAGAGCCCGACTACGTTGTGCTCGATCTGGCGTCCGGCGTACCGGGGTTAACGTCGGGAGACGTCCACGTATTGAAACTGGAGACCGACGCGATTGCCTCAATTGACATCAAGGAAGGCACCGTGTTTGATCGGATTACCATTCGCGTTGCCGATCCCGCGCAGTTGGAGAAGTTGCCGTGGCCAGCCGTTGGGAAACTCGTTCTCCGTGCCGCCCGGCGACACCGGGCTGAGTCAAAGTCGATCGTGCGCATTGTAAAGATGCGCCGCGACCGGCCCGTAATCTGACGGCTTACTCGAGCGTCTTCAGGAACGCGACGAGGGCTGTTACCGCTGAGTCGTCGAGCGACCGGGCATAGTCTGCCGGCATCGTCGATATCGACAGCGTCTCAATTGCGGGCATCCCGTCGCGGTTCAGGATCGACGCCGCATCAAGGCGGACGAGCTCCCCGGTTCCGTCCTCTGCCTCGGTGGCAATGATGACCTCCGACTGCGTCGACGACAGCAGCGTACCGCTGACCGTGGATCCATTTGCAAGTGTTACGCGCACCGGCACAAAGCGCGCGTCCACGGTCGCAGACGGATCCAGAATCGATTCGCGAAGCTGCGATGTGGATTGCGATCCGACGCCCCACAGCCCGGGGCCCAGCAGCCTGAAGGCATCCTCGCCGGGAAGAACGCTGTGACATCGGTCACAGGACGCAGCACCGAAGAAGAGCTCTTTCCCGCGCCGGACGTCGTTCTCCCGGCGAACAAATCGCTCGGTTGAAGTCGGCTGTGTCTGATCGGGTGACAGCGTGAGCGCCTCAATTTCATCGCCGTTGACAGTTCCTCCCTGGCGGGCCAGAAACGCTACAATACCCCTGATCTGATCGATGTTCAGTATTGACGAAAAGCCCGACGGCATCTGCGCCTGGGCGCCGGGTGCGATGTAAGCTTCAGGGTCCACAATCGACTCGAAGAGATAGGCGGTGGCAGACATGCCCTCTCGGCGCGAAGCGGCCGTGGCGCCTATTTCGCTTAGATCCGGACCGATTGCACCACCCGGCACGCTTGCGGTGTTGTGGCATGCACTGCAGTACGTGGCGTAGACTGTTGCGCCATCGCCGTACCCGGCGCTGAAACCCGCGCCTGACGGCGCCGAGACGATTGCCGAGGTTCCAAACACAACCGCCAGTACGACAGCGATCACTCCGATTGCAACAACCGGAGTGAACAGCCACGACAAACGTGAAACCTGCCTATTTCGCTGTGATGGAATAGAGTCCACTGGTACTGTAGATGCCATAGGAAAGGACGTAGATGGTCCCGCTGGGTCCGACGACGACATTCAGCGGCGCGGGCACATCGAAGAACGGTTGTGCCTCGACAACCTCTACACCCTCACTGGTTTCGTTGATCTTTACACGCCAGACGGCATCAGTGACATGATCTGCGATGAGCAGACACCCACGCAACGCTTCCGACGGATGGTCTGGCGGAACCTGCGTGACGCCAACAAAATTGCCGACCACCGGCGCCCGGAAAATGGGTTTGATAAAGCCCTCGGCATCGAGCTTCGGGTCGTGATCGTACGGATGCCCGTAATGACCCCCGCGCACGATCGCGTTGAGTTCGTCGCCCGACAGCGAAGATGAGTCGTTGTCGGTGGCGATGATGTTGCCATCAGCCGTGACTGTCAGGCCAAACGGATTGCGCAGACCCTCGGCGAATACGCGCACCTCCTGGAAGTCCGCTGAGAGTTCGAGGATCACACCTTCCCACGGGTGCGTCGCGGGGGCGTGGTCAGACGGGACGCCGTTTGTTACGAGAAGTCTCCCGTCTGGAAGGAATAGGATGCCCTGATTCTGATGCTGCGTGTCGGGGCCGCGGGCGCCCGGCAATCCGACAAGGATGTCGTCCATGTATTCGAACAGCCCGTCGCCGTCGAGATCCCGGATACGCGTCACCGCACCGGCCGGCTCGTGACTCAACTCGCCGTCGCGCGCAAATCCGAGTCGCCCTGATCGCGATACGTAGAGATCCCCATCGCGCACCGCAAGCCCAAATGGACGTGCGAGAAGTGGAGAATCGATGACCGTAGTTCCCTTGTATTCGGTAAGGTCCTCGTTTGGTTCGAAGCGGTGAACGCCGCCGTGCTCCTTGCCAATGAAGTAGGTATGGTATGACACGTAGACGTTCTCATCCCCGTCAACGGCAAGGGAAATCGGATGCGCCTCTGCCGGGCCGATGTCCGCGATTTTTCGAACGTCAAAGCCGTGCTGTGTGATGGCGTCTTTCCAGAGGAATGAAGCAAACTTCGGATTGTCGTACTCGGCGCGTGCGACAAGTACGATGAATACGCCCAGCAATCCGACCAGTGCAACAACCGAGAGCACATCAGGAACGACGTCTGCGATGACGGCGCCGAGACCGCGGCGGCGCTCGGCGCGGCGGCTACGAAACAGGGCGTGGATCCACGGCGAACCCAGCAGGACGCCAAATGCAATCGAAGCGAGGGTACCCATGTCACGGCCCATGACGGATTGCATCACAGACACGAAGTAATTCGTGCCCTGGTTCATTCGGGCGGCCACCAGTACTACAAATGCCAACGTGCCGAGCGCAACGAGCGCCGTAAGGATGGCCGTCACGGTCCCGGGAATGGTTCGGGAGGCAATGCGCGACCGTGCTGCTGCGAGGGTTGTTGCGAATGCCGCAACGGCCAGGGCGGAGACGACGACTAACGTCAGGGCGTCTGTGGACATTCTTCGGGTAGGTGATTCGGGTCCAGTACCGGTCGGAGTATCGGTCCAACACCCTGTCAATATAGCGCCACCCACTACTAGCTGTAGACGGTTCGTCGCATCTTGACTACCTTGTTTTCCGCTCCGACGATCGTCGCAGCGAAACTCAACACGTCTTTGTCATGAGCAAACTTGTGCGCCGCGCGTCGCTCGGTCTGGCTATCGTGCTGGCAATGACCAGTTTATCGGCCTGTGACTCCGACAATCCGGGGCAGGGCCTGCTCTTCGTCGTCTTCGACCTTCTCGGTTAGCATCTCAGCGATACTGCAGTAAGCCAAATTGAACACGGTGAATCTTCAGGCGAGGAGCGAAAGGTGATGCGGGAATGAGGCGTCGGAAGTTTATCGAACTTGTTGGGGTGGGCGTAGCCGGAGGGACTGTGTTGTCGGGCTGTCGCCTGACACCGGGCGGCGCCGGCG
>JAUIJQ010000352.1 GCA_030431165.1 Rhodothermia bacterium
AGCTGATGGGACCTTTCATATCGGGCACCAACAGCACCTCGCGCTGTGTGCCGAAGGTCTTCCACACCACCCCGCACAACACCACGTTGCCGATGGCCAGAAACCCGCACGCCAGCATCGCGGCCCTGACAATTCGGTTGGCGTTCTGCAGTCGGGAGTCGTACACGTTCTTATTCATGAGTCAGCCCAGAAAGTAGCGCTCATAACTTGCGACACGCGATGTCACGAACAGGCGTGAGGGTGTGTACCAGTAGAGAAAGCGCATGATCGTGCCGCGCCCGCCACCGGCTTTCGAGCGCGCGTACAGTCGCGCCAGCACAATGCCGGCGACGGTACAAATCAACAGTTGTTTGAAGAAAAAGCCGATAAAAACAAAGCCAAAAGCAACGGCTGCAGTATCCGCCTCGACGAACAGCGCCATCGGCGGTGCATCGAGGTAGCGGGGAATCAGGAATTCACGCTGGTCCATGGTGTTGGCTCTTGAGGACTTGGAGCCGGGCCGCGAACAGGCGGCCCGACTTCAAGGTGATCAGCCGACGACCGGCAGCAGTGCGCTGAACGTCGAGGCGCCGGCCACGATCTGCGAGCCATACATCAGGCCCGCGATAGCAATGCCCATGGCCGCGAACAACCACGCGCCTTTTAGAAGCGCGATAATGCCGCCAGCCAAGGCGCCGATGAAGACGACGGACTGCCCCAGCGGGCCAAACACGGCGCCTTCCGTCTCCGTGGCGAGATCGTCGAACACGGCGCTGGTGCCAGCGAAAGCCTGTTCCTGGAACGTAGCGACAACGATGCCAATGGCCATCACCGGCACGATGCGTGTCAGATTGCTGAGAAAAGACACAAACCCGTCGTGGAGACGAGTGGCATCCTGTGGCGAGAGAATCAGATCGCGTAGATCGTGTTTCATGGGTTGCTCTCCTATGGTTGCAGAAGGTCCCGATTAAAGGACGTTGGTCATCACGCGACTGGGTGTCGCGCTCGATACGGTTGCGTTGCGAGTTCGATGCCGCATCAGCGTTCACTAGCGTCGTCGTTTCCGGTGCTGCCGTCACCGTCGGTGTTCGTCGTTGTGCTGACTCGCAACCGTTCGGCCAGCAAGTTTTGCCGCGCGCGCTTGGCCACCGCGGCGTTCAGACTCGACAGTGGTGTCTTTTGTGTCGCGCCCGGACACGACGGATCGCAGCTCACGAAGCGGTGTTTGCCGCCCGTCGTGACTTGCGCAGAGGACGACGGATAGCGCTGTGCGTAAAGGTCCGCCGCTGACGGTGGATGAACCTCGGCCACCACCACGGGCGGATAATCTTCAGTTGGCGCCGCCTGATTTGGCGCGCACGCGGCCAGTAGCAGACTGCTAGCAACCGTGCTGAAAAGCGCGATAAACTTTTTTTGCGTAGGCATAACGAAGTTGTTCTCGTGTCGGTGTGTCCTTCAGGCCGGCGTTGTAGGCGCCGATCGCGCGCCAGGTGTAGCCGGCTGCTTCTATTTTCTGCGCCAGCACCCAGGCGCCGACGTGTATGTTCGTGCAGGCATCCCACAAATGATCGCGCTCGATGCCGAATCGGCTCAGCTCGGGTAGCCAACGTGAATTGATCTGCATGACACCGTAGTCGGTACTGCCATTGCGGTTGTGGTTGACCGCGTGAGCGTCAAAGTTGCTTTCGACGCAGGCGATAGCCCGCAGGAGATCAGCCGACAAGTCATGCCGTGCGGCCGCCGACTCATAGCAGTCCGCGCTCGCCCACCCAGCGCTTAGGATTCCCACGCAAGCAACGAATCGCATCATCAACATTCAACACTCCTGCATTGGTCAGTGATCTCTTGGGGCGAGACCACAATCCGGGAATGCGAAACTGTTTACGAGGGAAAACGGGGGCAGCCTGCACGCACCACTTTTCGGTTCTGCGTGGTGCACATCGGGCACTGGGTAAGGAGCCAGTTGGATCGATAAGGAAGCCCCCTCCGAAGGAGGGGGTTCCAATAGGCAGGGCTTAGAGTTCCTCGCCGCTGGCGATGTGGAGTTCTGCCGAATACTGACAGGTCGACTCGGTGAAACGCTGGTTGACGTCGATCGCGACAGTACCGGCAGCGACGTCGATCGTCAGCTCGCCGTAGCCGCCGTCGTTGTTGTACCAGTCGACGTTGGTTTCCTCGAGGTAATCGTAGGTCAACTCCGAAATGGCCTCCTGCAACGACTTGTCTTCGTCACCGGCAATCCGCCGCCAGCTGCGAGTATCGTTGTCGAACTCGCGCGTTGACGTGCGTATCGACACGAGTGGTTCGGCACCAGCCAGTTCCGGGGTAAAACCAATGTCCCAGATCGAACCACTGTCACCGGAACCGTCGAAGCTGACGCACACGCGCTCGGTGCCCAGCTCACGAAGCACCGGCAGCACACGCTGCAGATTGTGCCAATAGAAGCGCTCATAAGCGTTAGTCGCGGTGATATCCGACGGCTGCACGAATTCGATCCCCAGCAATTCATGAATCGATTCACTCACCGCCTGTGATGCATAGGCGTTGTCGCGCGTACGAATTTGCCCTAGCCGTAACGGATTATCTGTCTCTTTGTTCAAGAAGAGCTGCACGGTCCATCGTTGCTTGTCGAAAAACACAACGCCAATCGCACAACGGCCAGCCGGAATCGGATGACTGTTGGCCAATAGCATGTTGTGGTAACTCGCCACACAATGCCGCTGCCTTAAGCCCTCCATGCCCAGGCGTCGGCTGGAGCGGATCAGGTAACCTGGCCACCGCCAAGGCAGGTGCGCCTCGAACTTTGAGACGTCGTACATCTCGTTCTTAGCCGCCAGCCGGTTCAGCGTCTCGGCACGCGACAAACGACTGTGTTCGTCGCGCCATCGGCGCGCACTCCACAACAGATTGATGCGGCGCCGCAAGTGCTCTGACATCCGGATCACGTCGGCAACCGGCACACCCTGGTTCTGCATGTAGAGGTAACCCACCGCGAACCCGACGAGTTTGGACACGTCACCGGCACGGCGGCCTGCTCGCAGCACGAGCTCGAGCACCGACTCATCAATCTGGCCGGCGGCGAGTAGCGCTTCGAATGGCCGGCGCACCTTCACCGGTAGCATCGCGAGCTCGCTTTTGACACAAAGTCCCGTGGTCATTGGCTTGCCCTCCCTCTGCTCGCACCCACTTTGCTGGCGCGTGCCATCCAGGGCGCCGGCTGGATTCGCGACAGCCAGTCGGCCAAATTCGGAATGCGGCCACAGTCTTCCATGATGTGCTGCTCCAGAATGTAGCGAACCGGCACGTGCTTTCCCTCGTTGTTGACAATGGTGATTCCGAAACGCCTTTCGCCGGCGAATACACCTTCGGCGTGGTGTCGAAGTGCGCGATGCCTGAAATCGCAGTACGACTCTTTTGATGCATCCAGCCAGTCGTGCAGCGGCTGATAATCTGACGGGTCGCCGCCAAACAGCCGTGCGGACGATTGTGCGTGATAGTACGTGTGTGTCATTTTTGTCTCCTTGAGAACGGCTTGAGAGACGCACACACAAGTCCCGATGGGACCGATGAATCGTTCCCAAGCGGGTGATGCCCTGACGGGCGGTAAGGGGGGCTGACCGGATTCGATGAATCCCGAGCTAGTTTGCATCAACCCTTTAAGCTCTTCTGGTGCTGGACAACCCAGCGGGCGCGTTCATATACCGGAACGCAACGGTTCAAAATCGTGTTTCGAGAAGCCTTTGTCCTGGCGCCGATCGAGCAGCGGCACGAAAAAGGCCTCGCGTTCTACGAGGCAAGTGGATACGACGTATGACCGCTACAGTGCCGCGGTACAGTTGTCGCGATGACGACGAACCAATGACGGTTCAACGCGCGCCTGGCATCCCGGACAAATCCACTCGTCCGTATCGCGGTCAGGTTCGCGGTTGTCCCACAGCGGGTCATCCAAGTCGTCGTTGAGGTAGATCGTCAGTAAGGGTCCTTGGCCGTTTTCATCGATTGTTGGTGTTTCGACGTGCACGACCAGCGAACCATCGTCGCGTCGATAGACTGTCAGGAAGATATCCTCGTCCGTCAAACCGTCGTGATAGCTCGGACTCAGCCCACGTTTGCCGCTCACAGCCGTCGATCCATCGTTGCCTTGCAGCGCAATTCGTCGAGCAACTCGCTCGAGGATCCGGCCCACGGCTCGTGAATCGTCACCGGCCGGTCAGTCAACGCGTCCGGATACAGTTCGTCAAACAGCTCAGCGTAGAGCGCTGCACGCCTGGCACCGAGCGGTGCGACCAGACTGGTCTCGCTCAACAGCATCAGCACTTCAGCTTTCGTGCCCGGCTGCAGTGAGCGCCGCTCAACCACTCGCATCAACAGCTCGCGAACGTGGGCGATATACACCGCTTCCGGTGCAACCGTGCCCAATGTCCAGCGCAGCTGCACGAAGGTCTGGTCGATGGCATCTCCCCGTTCCGGAAACTGCTCCGTATATGCCCGCATTTC
>JAUIJQ010000353.1 GCA_030431165.1 Rhodothermia bacterium
GTGGGTACAGTATCAGCCGTCGCCTCGTGCCTCGACGTGAAAGATCTTGTTCAGAATCTTCCACTCGCCATCAACCTTCAGCATCGAGAAGTAATCTGTAATCATCGCTCCGGGGTAGTCGAGTTCGACCTTGACAACCGCGGCGGTACCGGTGACATCGACCATGGCGATCCGGCGTTTCCGTTGCGCTTCGTCTGCCGCCGGCTTACCGGATGCACCCGCGATGTACTCGTCGCTTGGCCGCTGATTGAGCGCACCGTCTCTGATCCAGAACAACTTGGATTCCGGATGAAAGACTTGCTCGAAGTGCGCACCATCGCCGGTGGCGTGCCCCTGGAGGTAGTGCTCAACGGCGGCTCTGATAGCGGCTTCCTCGCCACCGTGACCGTGTTCATGCTGCGCTACCGCAGAAGGGACCGCCGCAATCGCGAAGATGACAACGAGCGCACTGTAGAAGGTTTTCATCGGAGAGTCTCGATTAGGGGACAAAACTCGTCGTACGCCCGGTCGCCTACCCGGTTACGAAATGTCGAGCACCGGCTTACCCAACACATCGAACATGGGTTCTATGCCAAGCCCGGAGCGAGACGACGCCTTCAGGCGACCGTTGTTTCGCTGAGGAGCACCCTCTGCAATCGATCGCGTGACGTACGAGTTAAAATCTGTTGCGGTGAACAGATACTGCGTGGGCGTGCTGTGCGCAAGGTGCGCGATGGCCGCAGTCACAATATCCCCACCCCACGAATCTTCGATAGTCATGGCGATCCCGAGCGAAACGCAAAGGTCGCGGGCCTGGGCAGCCTTCGTCAATCCGCCGAACTTGGAGATCTTGATGTTGACTACATCCATGGCCCCATCCGAGTGACCGCGGAGGAGGATGGGCATGCCGTCAACTGATTCATCCAGTACAAACGGATGGTCTGTGTGGCGGCGAATTGACAGGCACTCCTCGTAACTGAGGCATGGCTGCTCGATGTAGACATCGACGTCCCGCACGCCCTGCACGACGCGCATCGCGTCATGCATCAGCCAGCCGGTGTTCGCATCCGCTATCAGGCGGTCACCCTGTTCGAGCTGTGCGGCGACCGCATGAATTCGCGCAATGTCGGTTTCAGGGTCTGCGCCGACCTTCAACTGGAAGCGCCGGTACCCCTCAGCCCGATAGCCGGCGACACGCGAAGCCATCGCCTCAGGCGACTCCTGGGAGATCGCACGGTACAGCACAAAATCGTCGCCGTAGCGACCACCGAGCAGTGTGCATACCGGCAGGCCGGATACCTGCCCGAGAATGTCCCAACACGCTATATCGACGGCGGATTTAACGTACGCGTGCCCTTTCAACAACGCGTCCATCCGTCCGACAAGTTTTCGGATCTGCGTCGGGTCTTCCCCGATCAGGTCGGGCGCCAGTTCGGCGATCCCTGCCCGAACGCCCGCCGCGTATGACGGCAGGTAGAATGGTCCTAGCGGACATACCTCGCCGTGCCCCACAACACCCTCGTCCGTTTCGACACGCACTACGGTACTGTCGAATACGTCAACAGACTTTCCGCCCGACCATTTGTACGATCCCTCGTGCAGCGGCAGGTCAACCTGGTACGCGGCGATGCGGGTAATTTTCATTCGTCTTTTGCGCGCAGGTGCGCGACGCTTTCTTCGATCAGTTCGCGGAGTACGTCGGAATTGACGTCGTCCAGTCGCTTCAAGTACAAACACGACTTGCCGTGCTTGTGCGGCCCGAGACGCGAAAGAAGCTCTTCGTAACGGGAGAAGCCGGCCATAATGTAGAGCGTGAGAGCCTGCTTGCGCGGCGAGAACCCGGCAACAAACCAGTCGGCCTCGCGGCCCGACGCGTAGCGGTAGTGATAAGAGCCGTACCCGACGATCGACGACCCCCACATAGACGGCTTTTCGCCCGTCACTTCGCGCATCAGCTTGTCCAGCCTGCGGCAGTCAGCGCGCCGGGCGTCGTCGGGAATCGCGTCCAGGAATGCCTTGACGCTGGCGGTGTTCTTCTTTGTCTTCAGCTCTGCCATGACCACGATTCTAGGGAAAAAAGGCGAGAATCAGGACAAAACGTTCGATATTGTCTTTTTTAAAATTAAATTGTTTGAAATCGAAACATTATTGCCCGGGGTCCGTTTGATACAAAAGAGGCCGCTAAACGACAGGCTCACAGACATGACAAAGGCACCGACAAGGCTTGCGACATCCGACGAAGCAACGGCACGCGCCCTGAAGCTCTGGGTCGTCATGAACCGTGCAATGCGAGCCATCGAAGACCACCTCGAAAACCAGGTTCAGCGACATGACCTGACAATGTCTGAGTTTGCCGTACTCGAGGCCTTGTATCACAAGGGGCCGCTGCCGCTGGGCGAAATCGGCAGCCGCGTCCTGCTGTCGGGTGGCAGCATGACATACATCATCGACAAACTCGAAAAGCGCGGCCTGCTGAAGCGAACCGCCTGCCCGAACGACCGACGATCAATACACGCGATCCTGACCGACGAAGGCGTTGCCCGGATGGACATCGTTTTCCCCGAACACGCGGGGCTCATCAACGAGTTGATGCAGGTGGTCGGCGCCGCTGATCAAGACAATTTAATCGACCTGATACGCGCGCTTGGCTTGAGTGCGGCGCGCAGCACTACCGAAGCCCCACCCGTCGCGGCACCGGCGCGGTAGCATTCGAATACGAAGAACACACAATCACCACAAACCTTAACAGAACAGTGGAAACAGCAACATCAACAGAGATCAAGACGTTTGCGATTGACGCATCACACTCACGCGTTGGCTTCAGCGTTCGACATATGGGATTTGCCAGGGTGCGAGGACGGTTCGACCAGTTTGAAGCGTCGGTGGCTGTTGACCCCAGCGACCTGAACACGCTAACCGCCGAGGCGACTGTTGCAACGGCGTCGGTAGATACGGGCGAAGCGAAGCGCGACGACCACCTCCGTTCAGGCGACTTCTTCATGTCAGAGGAGTTCCCGAAGCTCACGTTCAAGAGCACCGGCGTAAAGAACGTCAACGGAGACAAGCTTACGCTCATCGGCGAACTGACGATTCGCGACACAACGCGGGAAGTCGAGCTTGATACCACCTTCCTCGGTAAAGGCATCGACCCCTGGGGTGGAACGCGCGTCGCCTTCGAGGCCTCCACAACCATCAACCGCAAAGATTACGGCCTGAACTGGAATACCCTGCTTGAAACCGGCGGTGTTCTCGTCAGCGAAGACGTGAAGATCGAGCTGGAAATCCAGGCGGTAGAGGTTGCATCTGACGAAGCCTGAACCTCATCCCCATTAGTTCCTGTTGCGGGGCGTTGACGCATGTCAGCGCCCCGCTTTTATATTCAACAAGGTGTCATTCCAGTCCGGCACATTCACGGCATGCCAGAGCAGATCGACTCGGTAGTAACACAACTCCTGCTCGAACTGGGAGACGGGGACCGTACTGCGATGGAGCGCCTTATGCCGATCGTATACGACGAGCTCCATCGCCTCGCTCATCGGCACCGGATGGGTGAACGTCGAGACCTTACGCTCCACACGACGGATATCGTTCATGAAGCGTATATGCGCCTTGTGCAGCTTGATCGCATCCAGTGGCAAAATCGCAACCAGTTCTTTGCACTTGCGGCCCAGGCGATGCGGCGCGTCCTGATTCGCTACGCCGAGCGACGCCGTGCTCAGAAGCGCGGCGGCAACCTGAAGCGCGTCGACATCGATGACGTCCCGTTGTTATCTGACGAACGGAGTGAGCAACTACTGGCGTTGGACGAGGCGCTGAACCGCCTTCGAGAATTCAATGAGCGACACCACGCGGTCGTTGAGTGTCGCTTCTTTGGCGGATTATCCGCAGAAGAAACCGCATCTGCACTGGGTATTTCGCGCGCGACCGTGCAGCGGGACTGGGCATTTGCACGCGCATGGCTGAACGATGCACTTTCTGACACTGGGGCGGGCGATGCCGCAGACGCTTTTTTCCAGGGGTCGTGACGCAAATGCCCGTCTTTTGCGGCTCATACAATCGAGGCTCTGCGCATTGACCCAGCCGGACAGACCTGGAAATGGAGACACTCGCCCGCGTAGAATCAGTTTTCTCAACTATCGTCGTTCTTCCCGAATCGGAGCGTGAAGACACGCTGACCCGGATGTGCGGCACAGACGTGGCACTGCGTCGTCGCGTCGAATCCCTGCTGCGGGCGCACGATCGGCATGGTGTTGTTGATGACCTCTCGGCAGATCTCGCGGGTCCGCTTCAGGCTGCGTTTCAGGACCATCCGATGCAGGGCCGCCAAATCGGTCCGTACCGGGTTGTCGGCCTGCTTGGTCGAGGCGGTATGGGCAACGTCTATCTGGCCGAACGCGCTGATGGTGTATTCGAACAGCGCGTTGCGCTGAAGGTCCTCCGGGAAGGAATCGAGTCGGAGGAAACGAGGGCGCGCTTCCGTCATGAGCGGCAGACCC
>JAUIJQ010000354.1 GCA_030431165.1 Rhodothermia bacterium
CGTCACGGTGGCCGTCGCATCCAAGATGTCAACAAGAATCGTGTCGCTCATACGATATCGCTGTTTCCGAGATTGTTACCGAAATGACCGCAGGATGATTGCCGGATGATTGCCGGATAATTGCCGGATGACAACCCATAGACCGCCCAAAGATCGCCTGATTGCCCTGCTTCTCGGGAGGCCCGGACACTGTACGCATTGCAGTTTCGAATATACCCAGACGACCACGCAATTACAGTCACCGCACGGCAAAGCGGATGCGTATATTCGAGCCTTACCCGCCGACAGAATTATACCACCATGAACACGCTGCTCGTCGATCGACTGGACGAGGGAGTTGTTGTCTGCACCTTCAATCGCCCGTCGGTGCGCAATGCGCTCAACCGCGAGATGGTCGGCGAGATTCGTTCGCTGCTTCAAACGCTCGCGTCAGACACGGATGCTCGTGTCCTTGTCTTTGCTGGCTCTGACCGGGTCTTCGTCAGTGGGGCAGACATAGCAGAATTGCGTGACCGTGGGAAACGCGAAGCGCTTGCCTTCATAAACAACGGTCTGTTTCGCGAGATCGAAGACTTCCCCCTCCCAACGATTGCGGCTGTTCGCGGATGGGCACTCGGCGGAGGCTGCGAGCTCGCGGCAGCGTGTGACCTTCGCGTCGCCGGACGAGGCGCTCATTTTGGACAACCCGAGGTTACGCTTGGAATACTGCCCGGGGCGGGTGCAACCTACCGGCTACCCCGACTGATCGGAATGGGGCATGCTCGTGACCTCATTCTTACCGGACGCATTGTCGATGCCGACGAGGCCGCTGCGATGGGTCTCGTCAATCGACTCGTCGAGGACGAGGACGTCATGGATGTAGCGGCCGCGCTGGCTCGCGAGATCGCGGCCAATAGCAAACTTGCTGTCGGCCTTGCCAAGATGGCCCTCAACGCGTCAGCGGAATCCAGCGACCGTGCCGGACTCTTCTTCGAAGCAACTGCGCAGGCAGTCACATTCGAGGATCCGGAAAAACGCGAGCGCATGACGCGCTTCCTCGAGAAACGAAAGAAGCGGTAGTTGCCGATGCAATCTTCTACCGATTCACATCTTTCGTCCCCCGCCACGCCGACGAGCGCCGAATCGACGGCTACTGCATCGACGCCGGCTTCATCCAGTGTACCGTGGACAAGTATCGCGAGAACGGTGGTAGCATCACGTGCCATCGATCGTATCGAAGAGGATGAACTCGTCCCTCAGAAAGAGGTGCGATACCAGTTCTCTGCACGGGGACACGAGTTGGCGCAGGCCATCCTCGCCACCCAGCTTTCGCATCAACACGATGGCATTGGCGCGTACTACCGTTCTCGTCCGCTATTGTTAGGGCTGGGACTGCCACTGGAAGAAGCGGTGGCTGCACCGATGACCCGTGCAGGTTCGTACAGCGATGGCAGGGATATCGGCGTGGTCTGCAACTACCCGAATCCCGGAGGACCGTGTGTGCTCCCAATGTCGGGCGATGTTGGGTCTCAGTTTACACCGGCTGCTGGCTGGGCGCAGTGCGTCCGCTACCGCCACACGGTGATGCAGGATGCTGCCTACAGGAACGCCATCGCCGTTGTGCTGGCTGGCGACGGTGCCATTGCTACAAATGGCTTCTGGTCTTCGCTCACGATCGCAACGACGCTTCGTCTACCACTCCTGTTCTTTGTGGAAGACAACGGATACGGCATCTCGGTGCCGTCGGTCCTGCAGACGCCCGGTGGCGACATCGCGAGCAACCTCGGGTCGTTTGCAAATCTCCAGATCTGGTCCGGAGACGGTACTGATCCGGAAAAATCAGCGGCGCTTGTGTCCAAGTCCGTACGATATGTTCGGTCGGGAAACGGGCCCGCATTGCTTCGACTTACCGTGCCACGTCTTTGTGGGCACTCCGGGCAGGACAACCAGGGGTACAAATCTCCCGAGCTCATCGCGAGTGAAGAGGAACGGGATCCCCTTCCGCGGCTGCGCGACTATTGTTTGCGACACAAGCTGATCGACAACTGGGATCAGTTCGTTGAATCCGTAGAGCTGGATGTACGAGAGGCGGTTGACCAAGCCCGAGCGAGACCACAGCCGGATGCCAATACTGTAACGCGCTTTGTTTTCTGTGAGCATTCCGAATCTGGCGAACCGATCCCGCCTGCACGTGGGGGACGGTTAGCGGAAATCCAGACCCGGCTTCCACAGTCTGAATCACCGGAGCCTGAGCCGCAGCGTATCAACATGGTAGCGGCGATTCGGCGCACGCTGGACAGTGAACTTGCGGCGAGCGAACGTGTAGTCGTGTTTGGTGAAGATGTGGGTCCTAAGGGCGGTGTTCATGCCGCGACCCTTGGGCTTCAGGAGACCCACGGTGACGCGCGCGTCTTTGACACCAGCCTGTCAGAGGAAGGGATTATCGGCCGCGCCGTCGGGATGGCGATCGGCGGGTTGATTCCGGTCGCGGAGATCCAGTTCCGCAAGTACGCTGATCCGGCGACGGAACAGCTCTTCAACTGCGGGACGATCCGGTGGCGAACGAAGAACCGGTTTGCCGCACCGATTGTCGTACGAATGCCCGGTGGCTTTGCCAAGGTCGGCGACCCCTGGCACAGTGTTTCAAACGAATCCATGTTCGCCCATGCTGTAGGGTGGCGAGTCGCCATGCCATCGAATGCCGAAGATGCCGTTGGTCTACTGCGGGCGGCGATTCGTGGGAATGATCCGACGATCTTCTTCGAGCACCGAGAGCTTCTTGATGCCGCGTCAGCACGGCGCGGTTATCCCGGTGACGACTTCACCCTGCCGTTTGGCAAGGCCCGTTTGTGTACTTCCGGGGACGATCTGACTATTGTAACATGGGGTGCGATGGTGGCACGGTGTGAACAGGCCGTCGAGGCCAGTGGTCACTCGGCGGATGTAATCGACCTTCGTACACTCGCACCCTGGGATGCCGACATGGTTCTTGGATCGGTGCAAAAGACGAAACGATGCCTCGTTGTGCATGAAGATGGCATCACCGCCGGCTTTGGTGCCGAGATTGCGGCCACCGTCGGAGAGGCCGCATTCTTCGAACTGGATGCGCCCATACACCGTCTCGCGGTTCCGGACGTACCGATCCCTCACAACAGCGGGCTGATGGACGCTGTCGTACCGACGGTCGCCTCGATCACCGCGCAGATCAAGCACCTGGCCACCTTCTAGAATTCCGTTACCGGCAACTTTCCCAGCCACCACAGACTATTGATTCCGCACCCGATGCTGCCGACTGAAGCCACAAACGACTCAGCCGCCACTGGCACTTCTTCTGTGGCCGACAAGGAAGAAGCGCTCGTACCGATTCTGGCACCCGAAGGAGAAGACGGCACAGAAGCCACGGTCCTGACCTGGATGAAACAACCGGGAGATCCCGTGAGCATTCACGAACCGCTGCTCGAGCTTTCGACGGACAAGGTGACGGTCGAGGTGCCGGCACCCGCTGACGGTGTGCTGCACGAAATCCTCGCCGCCGCAGATGTGGTCGTCTCACCCGGCACCGTGCTCGGGCATGTTCGACCCGCAGACGCCGCAAACGACCAGATGCCCATCGGCACAGCAACCCCTTCTTCCGCACAGACCGACGATGAAATCGACTGGACAGATCCTAACGCGGAAGAGTATCCCGGATATCGATTGAGCCCACTTGTCCGGCGAATGCTCCGCGAGCACAAGCTGTCCCCGGACGCGATCGCCGGCACCGGCCGAGACGGGCGCATTACACATCGTGATGTCCTCGCGCACATTTCGGGTGACGACGCGATCGAAGAATCTGAACGCGGGGACGACAGTGAGCTATCGGCCTCGGAAGGACCTCAGCAGCACGAAGCGTTGGAGACTGCCATCGATACCCCCGAGGCGACCCGATCACGCTTCCCGCTCCCGCAGCGCGAAAGCATACGCGTTCCGCACTCGTCGATGCGCCGCTCGATTGCGACGCACATGGTGGACAGTATGCTTCGTACCGCACCGCACGTAACCTCCGTGTTTGAGGCGGATCTCAGCGCTGTGCTTCGTCACAAGCGCGCGTCTCAGGAGGAGGTCAACCGTAGTGGGCTGCGCCTAACCCTGTCAAGCTACTTCGTGCGTGCCATTGCACGAGCCGCGCAGGCCGTACCCCAGATGAACAGCCGCTGGCATGACGATGCGCTGGAAATCTTCCCGACGATTGACGTTGGTCTGGCAACTGCGCTTGGCGACGATGGGCTCGTCGTTCCGGTCATCAGGCATGCGCACACGCTGGACCTTTGGCAGACGGCAAGCGTGATCGACGACCTCACAAAGCGCGCTCGGGTTGGCGCTCTCACGCGAGACGATGTAAGCGGCGGCACTATTACCTTGACGAATCATGGTGTCAGTGGCAGCCTGATTGCGACCCCGATCATCAACCAACCGCAGTCCGCGATCGTGGGAATTGGACGTGTTGAGAAAAGG
>JAUIJQ010000355.1 GCA_030431165.1 Rhodothermia bacterium
CTCGCCGCGCTCAAAAACACGCGTGCGCTTGTGGTGCCGCACCACACCGGATGGAGTGGGACTGACTGGGATGCACACGACAACCAGTTGCAGCGCGTGGTTGAGATCGTGTCGGCGCACGGACGCTTCGAGTACCCCGGCAACAGACCCATACCGTATCGCCGCGACCACGTCCGTCCCGACAAGTTTGTTCAGGCTGCGCTTGACCGCGGGTACAAGCTGGGCTTTGTTGGCGGAAGCGACAGCCACGGCCTGCGCTGGCATGGCATCGAGATGGAAGGGCGCGCTGCACACATCAAAGAAGGCACATACGTCGGTTGGAAAGAGGACGCATATCGCGGCGGAATGACGGCCGTACTTGCAGAGTCGTTAACACGCGAGTCACTCTTCCAGGCGATTTACAACCGCCGCTGCTACGCGACATCGGGCGTTCCCATTGTCGTTGACTTCCGGATCGATGATCGCCTGATGGGTTCAGAGTTGGTCGCAAACGGGCGCGCGCCGCGCATCACAGCATCTGTCAGAGGTACCGCACCCATTCGGTCAATCGAAGTCGTCCGGTCGGGCCATGTGTTTGGCGGTGTTGATGCCCGCGTTGGCGAGGGCCTGACGTCCATGCAGCTTGCGATGGACGACACAATGATCATCCCCGGCGAGTCGCATTATTACTACCTGCGCGTGTTGCAGGAAGACGGCGAAATGGCGTGGAGTTCGCCGATCTGGGTGGAAATGCGGTAGGCACAGCAGATCGGATTGGGATGCAAGTGTGGATACGTGCCCATATCATGGGCTGAATCCATTCCTGTCCCTCAACATCCGACCGCGCCGCCGCATGACGCGCCGACAAGCCCTCCGTCTGCTTTCCCACTCACCCGTCATTGCCGGAGTCTGGCCACTCGCGGGCCCGCCGCGAAGTAGGGCAAGCGACAAGTCTCCAGCACCTCTCGTACGTTCTCAGGCGCACGGCATCCTGTTCGACGATGCACGCGTGCCGGCCATCCGGGAACTGTACGCGAGTCATCCGTTCTTTGCGCCGCTTCGGGTTGAGATCGAGGGAGTGGACCGTGCCGCTGAGCGCCGGTTCATGACGTCGGAGGTCAGGCTCAACGACCACCTGACGGACATCGGACGCGTGTCGTCAACAGCGGAGTCAATGGCGCTGCACTACCTGTTGACGGGCGACGAAGATGCAGCGGCTCTCGCCGTGGAGTGCGTCGAGACACTGATGCGCTTCCCCAAGTGGGACTTCTTTCTTGACGGCGACAGAAGCATCGGGGTGCAGCGGGCGCCTGCGACGACGATCGCCGTTACACTTGTGTCGGATTGGCTCGGCGATCAGGTAGCACAGTCCGACCGCGAGCGCTGGATCACAACGATGGGAGAGCGCGGATGTGAGGCCTGCTACCTTGGGCTGTACGGAATCCGGTATCCGCGCGAAGTTGTCGGCTGGCGGTTCGACCCGGAGAGTACCATTCTCGAACGCCGTCCGGGCAACTTCACCGACATGAACCGCCGACCCGAGATCACGCAGACGACAAACCTGCGCGCGGCCCCAGCCTGCGGACTTATCTACGGCGCAGCAGCCCATGCGGCAGTGCTTGGCAAGACGCCTGATTACGAACGCTGGATCGAGATGGGTGCCCACGCCGTCGATGCGTTCGGCGACATCTTCATGCCCGACGGCTCATACGACGAAGGGATCAGCTACGCGAACTACACGACTGAGCAGCTTACTGAGGCGATAACCGTACTCGCGCGATCAACCGGGCAGGACCTGAGCCAGCGGATTAACTGGGAAGGCTACATCGACTACGTCACGAACATGTCGATGGCAACGACATCTGACCCGTACGAGATCGTCAACTTCGGAGACAACGGGAACGCCAAGACGGGCGAAGCCGGCGCGGTGGCGCGAACCTCGGTGCCGTTCTGGGTTGCGCGAAAGCTGGACTCAGGGAAGGCGCAGTGGTTTGGCAGCAACCTCGGCGGACGTGCCGACATCCGGTCGCTGCTGTTCTTTGATGACACGGTTCAGCCAACGCCCCCGTCGTCCGGAAACCAGTACTGGGAGTGTGACCTCGACTGGGTTGTTGCACGCACCGGCTATGAGGAGGATGACCTGGTTGTTGCCATGCGATCAGGCCGACCGGCCAACCACGAACACGCTGACCGCAACAGCATCGTGATCAAGTGTTACGGGGAGCAGCTGGTGACCGACCCGTATCGTCCGCCCTACAGTTTTGCCGACCCGGCGTGGCGGATGCGATTAACCGAGGGACACAGTGCGGTCTTGATTGACGGGCGCGGGCACGAACACCACAACGGCGTGGAGGGCACCAACGCGTCGCAGTCTTATGCGCGCATCCTGCGTAGTGATTCGGGTCGCGGGCATGCCTCGTGGATCAGCGACGCATCGCAGGCTTACCGGCTTGTCGATCTGCGCATCGCGATGGTACGCCGGTGGGTTATGGTGTCGTACCAGATCCCCGCTGTCGTCGTTATCGACCGTGTGTTGAAGCGTGAGGGCGACTCAACGATGGAGGCCCGCTACTTCGGATTCAACTGGGACGACGCACTTGAGCTCGACGTGTCGGGCTCGTCAGCGTTCTCGATCATCCGACCCGGCGCGGTACTCAATGCGGTTTGCCACTCCAGTTCGGGCGTTCGGGTTGAACGCAGTGCGCTTCCCATACCTGACGAGCGCGCAGTGCGGCATCCGTTTATTCGCGTTGCAACGACGACGCCGTCCAAAGAGATGTTGCTCGTCACAGCGATGGGAATCGGTCGATACGCCGGAAGTGCGCCAGTACCTGAGATCACGTCGGCTGGTGACGCGCTGTCGATTCGCGTAAACGACTTCCACCTCAATCTCGATGCAGAGGGCCTTGCTGCTCTCGACAACTGACGAACAAGCGATCTTCGGAAAAACGGTGGCCGCAGCCACGGAGTGATGTGTCATGATGCCTGAGATATCAGTCAACTACCTCGCAATCGTCGCGTGTGTTGTGTTCGCGATGGTTGTCGGATTCCTCTGGTTTGGTCCGTTGTTCGGCAAGCCGTGGGCGCGCCACATGGGTATGGAAGACATGGCGCAACCCGACGGTGGTCAGATGGCCAAGTCGATGATCATCTTCCTGATTGGCAATGTGCTTGTCGCCTGGGTACTCGCTCACTCGATCGAGGTGTGGCGTGCTTCGAGCTGGGGTGCCGGGGACGACATGGCAAACAGCGCGTTGGCGCTAAACGGTGCTATCTGGACGTGGCTGGGCTTCTTTGTCCCGTTGCAGATCGGGCGTGTCGCGTGGGAGCAAAAAGGCTGGGGCCTTGTGGCGATCAACGCGGGGTTTGACCTGGTTCGCCTGCTGGCGTTCGGATTTATCCTCGCGTACTGGAGCTAGACGTCCAGGTCTAGGAGCCCGTCACAGGGTTTGCCTTGACAATTGCAAACTTGAGAATGCGTTCGCCGACGTCGGGGACGTCGACATGGATGAGGTACATCCCGCTGGCGAGCGACTTGCCGGCCTGGTTGGTGAGGTCCCACGGTAGAATGCCCTCCGCGTCCTGCCGTAACGATGCGACGAGACTGCCGCTCAGGGTAAACACGCGCACGGTTGCGCCGGCGGGAACGTTTGTAAACCGCGCCTCGAAGGCCTCGGGGCTTACCTGATAATCCGAAAACGCGTAGAACGGGTTCGGCACAATGCCGATTGTGTCGAGCCGTTCTCTGCGCTCGTCGGTCGACAGTGCAGTCGGGGCGAGGCCGGCGGTCGTCAGTGAGAGTGACTCACCTTCGGTCGGATACTTGTTCATCACGATACGAATCACTGTGCCTTCCTCCGGCATCTCAGCATCGTACGGTCCCGGAGCAACGCCGCCGTTCCAGTTCATCAGCACCATGTCAGCGAACACTTCTTCGGCCCATTCGCCGGAGCCGGCGAAGAACGCGTCGTACCCGGCCTGACCGGGCGACGAATCTGAAGGCATGCCCCAGTACAGCAGGTCGGTGTAGGGGTCGTCAAAGCCACCAGACGCCCGGTGGTCATCGCCGATGTCAAACACCAGCTCTTCGCGACCCGTTTCTTCGTACGCCTGCAACGTCCCGCCAAGACATGTCCACTCGCAGATCGCCGGGATCAGTCGCACGTCGTCAGAAGCGTCATCCGGCGTCGTTCCGATATTCCACAGCTCAAACGGCACCGGGATGGTAGCGCCGTCGCTGAAGCGTCGGTATGCGAGTCCGCCGGCAGCGGTGAACCGAATCTCGTAGTCGTCGCGACCAATAGCGCCGAGGTTGTCGCCGTTTCGTGTGACCCGCCCAAGGAATGATTCGGGGTCGGATATCGGCCCAAATTCGCGTTCACTCCCAAGGCCCGCGTGGATGCCCCACGTTGAACCGTTTGACTGCTGGCGGCCGGTTGGGCGATCGCCGGTATCGGGGTGCGGGAAGCCCGAAGAG
>JAUIJQ010000356.1 GCA_030431165.1 Rhodothermia bacterium
AGTCCGAAGCCGGCCGTGATGCTGTCGCCAAAAAACAGCGCAACGGCCGGGCGGTCTTCACTGCCGGCCGGGGCAGGTCCCGGCTGACGGGTTGCTGCCGGTGCCGACTGTGCGTCAGCGCCGCCGCCGTCAGAATCAGTGCTTGAGTCAGTACGTGATTCCGCACCCGGCGCCGTTCTGTCGGGGCCTCCGCAACCAACAAGGAGCGAGACCAGTAAGAGCGTTCCGATTGTTCGACGAGACACGGACAGACTAAACACAGGCATCCTGATGAACGAGCGGGCTGGCTATACTTACGGGCTGGACAGGTGGTTTCTGTGAGCGACGAGCGTACAGGCAAGGAGCAACGGGTTCTCGAGGTAACGGACCTGTCCAAAACCTATCAGTCGGGCCAACGGTCGCTGACGGTCCTGCACGACGTATCGTTTACCCTGAACGACGGAGACACCTGTGCCGTTCTTGGCCCGTCGGGGAGCGGGAAGACGACGCTGCTGGGCCTGTGCGCCGGGCTCGACACGCCATCCTCGGGCCGCGTTGTGCTGTGCGGCACCGACGTTGGGCCGCTGAACGAGGACGCGAGGTCGCGCATCCGAAATGAGCATGTCGGATTTGTGTTCCAGTCTTTCAGATTGATCCCCACGCTGACGGCGCTCGAGAACGTGATGGTCCCCGCCGAACTCAGGGGACGCGCCGATGCACGTGACGCAGCGCAACGCGTACTCGAGCAGGTCGGACTCGGCGACCGGCTTTCGCACTATCCGGTTCAGCTATCGGGTGGCGAGCAACAGCGTGTTGGTCTTGCCCGCGCGTTCGTGAATGCGCCCAGAATCCTCTTTGCGGATGAGCCAACCGGCAACCTCGACGATGAGACGTCGCAGGCCATCCAGGAATTGCTGTTCGCCCTCAACCGTGAAAGGGGCACCACGCTGGTTGTTGTAACGCACGACGAGGCGCTCGCTGAAAAAACGGATCGGATTGTCCGGTTGCGGCGCGGCACGATAGTGAGCGACAGCCCCACGCATGCATCGGAGATCCGCCCGTGACCGGCTGGATATTTCGGATGGCGCTGCGCGACAGCCGCGGCAGTCGGAGGCGACTCCTCCTGTTCGTCCTGTCGATGTCGGTCGGTGTGGCCGCCCTTGTCGCCATCAACGGCTTTGGAGCAAACCTCGGGCGGGCTGTCGAAGAGCAGGCGCTGGGGTTGCTGGGCGCTGACCTGGGGCTCGAATCCGACCTGCCTTTCGCTGATTCAACGGAGGCGCTGATACGCGACATCGTCGGTGAGGCGGCGGCCGGCGTCGGGCTGGATGTCAATGAGGTACAGGCGAGGCGAACCACGTTTGCCTCCATGGCTTACTTCCCGCGCCAGCAAGCGACGCGCATCGTCTCGGTGCGAGCAACATCCGGTTCGTTCCCGTTCTACGGGACGTTTGAAACCGCACCGACGGACGCGGCGGACACCTATCGTGACTTGGCCGGCGCACTGATCGATCCGTCTCTTGCAACCCAGTTCGGGCTATCGGTTGGGGACACGATGCGCGTTGGTCAGGTGTACTATCCGATCGTGGGCACCATCGAGCAGACCAGCAGTGAGCCGGCGTTTGTTTCGCTGGTGAGTCCGCGCGTGTACGTTCCGCTGGCCGGCGTCGACGAGGAGCTACTCGCGTTTGGCAGCCGCGTTGATTATGAGATCTTCTTCAGGCTGGGCGGTATTGATGTCGAAGCGCTGGCTGAGGACCTCGATGGCCGCCTTCCGAGGGAGGTCGAGATCCACACCGTTGATCGGGAGCGCGAGGCCTGGTCAGAGGCGCTCGGCAACCTCTACCGTTTTCTGGGTCTGATCGCATTGACCGCGTTGCTTCTCGGGTCGATCGGTGTCGCGAGCGCCATCCACGTCTACATCCAGCAACGCCGGCAGACGGTCGCGCTGCTGCGGTGCGTCGGGGTCACGCCGAAACGGGCGATGCAGATCTATCTGCTGCAGGCGTCGCTGCTCGGATTGGTAGGCGCGGCGATTGGCGCGGCCGCGGGTACGCTGCTTCAGTTCCTTGTGCCGGGAGTCCTGGCGCAAGCACTTCCGTTCGAGATCGACATGCGCCTGTACCCTGGCCCGATTCTCGTCGGATTGTTCGCGGGCGTCGGCATCACGCTTCTCTTTGCCTGGCTTCCCCTCCTCGCAGTGCGCGACGTGTCACCGCTGTCGGCGCTTCGTGCCGACGTCGAAACCGGACAACTCGCGCGAACAGTCCGGAGCCCGCGACGGCTTGCCGCACTGGTGGCAGCGGCGGTCGGGGTGCTCACGTTTGGTGCGTTCCAGGGACCAACGCCCACTGTTGGGCTTGCCTACGTCATCGGTATCGCTGTCGTGCTTGCCGTCCTCGGCCTCGTGGCCTGGGGCGCAACGCATCTGGTTCGCAAGCTGGTTTCGCCCGGATTGACCTACCCGGTTAGGCAGGGCCTTGCAAACCTGTATCGGCCCAGCAACCAAACGCGGTTGATCCTGCTGGCTGTCGGGTTTGGTGCGTTTATCGTGTTTACGCTGCTCATCGTTCGATCAACGCTGCTGTCCCAGGTTCGGCTGGCTGATGAAGGAGAGCGACCAAACCTCATCTTCTTTGACGTTCAACCTGATCAGCTTGAGGCGGTGCGCACCCGCGTTGTTGATCTCGAGCTACCGGTCGTTGAGGAGGCACCCATTGTCACAATGCGACTGGCAGCGATCGGTGGGCGTGACTTTCGCGCGGAACGCGAGGGGGAAGCCGAGCAGAGCTGGGCCGTGGATCACGAGTACCGATCCACGTACCGCGCTCAGCTCACCGAGACGGAGACCTTGATCGACGGCACATTCGTCGGAACGTACGACGGGACCGGTCCGGTCCCCATATCGCTCGAACAGGATATTGCACTCGAACTGGATGTGGCGGTTGGCGACACGATGGTGTTCGATGTACAGGGGCGGCAGATGACGACGCTTGTTTCCAGTATCAGACTTGTGGACTGGAACCGCATGCAGACGAACTTCTTCGTCGTCTTTCCGACCGGTGTCCTGGAGCGCGCACCGCAGACGTGGGTGCTGGTTTCGCGTGCAGCGTCGGCTGAACAATCTGGTGGTGCCCAGGCGGCCGTTGTGTCGGATTTCCCCAACGTCTCAGCGATTGACCTCAGCCTTATAATCGGCGTACTGGAAGATCTCTTTGCGCAACTGTCAGCGGTCATTCAGTTTATGGCGCTGTTCAGCATCGTGACCGGACTCGTCATTCTGGCCGGCGCCGTCGTTGTCAGCCGCTACAGACGGATTGACGAAGTTGTGCTTCTGAAGACACTTGGCGCGTCGCGCGCGGTAGTCCGCCGCATCAGTGCAGTTGAGTATCTGAGCCTGGGAGTGCTCGCCTCGACGGTTGCCCTGTTGCTGTCGGTACCTGTGGGTTGGCTGCTGGCGAAGTACGCCTTCGAAACGCCGATAGCGCTACCGTTTGGATCGCTTGCCGTTGCCGCCGCCGCCGTGGCCGGGATTACCATGCTCATCGGCGTTGCGAATTCGCGCGGCATCTATGCCGCTCCGGCGCTTCAGGTCCTGCGCGGCTCGTGAGGGCCGGGGGCAGGTCGGGGTGTCAGTCTTCGTCTGATTCGGCCAACGCGGGTCGAACGTCCCACATCAGCATGTTCTCGATATCAGCGAAATCATCTTCGCCGTCCTGGTCGACAAACCGGTAGTCGCCGAGGGTTTCACGCTGATGGGCCGGGACACGCTGCCACTGTACGCCTTCCTGATCCGCGAAGGCGTCCGGGTACGGATTGCGTACGCGGTAGTTTGGATGGTATGAGCGGTACGTCTTCTCGGCTTCGTAAAGTGCCGCCCGGCGGGCGCCGGGTTTGGTCGCGGACAACCCGCTGACTTTAAACGGGGCAATAATGATCGCTGCTTCGAACGTGCCGTCTTCGAGATCGGTGTACTCGGGCCGCATGACCTCAAAGTCGTTCGGGTTCGGATAAGCGCTGCGCTCTGAAAACTCTGCCATGACCGGGACAGTTTGCGATGCGTAAGTGAATAGAGAAGTTACCGGATCTCGCTCCAGATTTCCTGCTCCAGATTGCTCCGCGTGTAAGCGGCGCTCTAGTACGCCGGCACGTGCGTGAGGTTCGCGTGCACGTGCACTGCGGTTGGTGAGGCAGGCGCCGTTATTGGTGCCTCCGGGGAGCCGTTATTGTCAAAACAGTTGGCCGTCTGTGGATAACACATCTAATGCGGTGGATTACCGGTGCATGGCGGTACAATAACGGACTCACCACTTTGTGGCACCGGCGAGAACGCGGCTGCGTCGATCAATTATCGTTTCAATTGTCGCGTATGGGGCGATTGATAACAGGACGTCCACAACCGTGTTGTGGAAAAATTCGATTTGCATAACGGACACCCCACCCGTTTATTATTCGTCCGCGCGCTCGATTTGGG
>JAUIJQ010000357.1 GCA_030431165.1 Rhodothermia bacterium
CCGAATTGCTTCGCGATCATGCGATCTCTGCGAAGCCTGACGCTCCCACAATGAGACGCGATCGGCCAGCCAATTCGACCTGCAAGCGCCGTGCCGCTCAGTTTGCGAGGCGCTCAACAGCCAGTGTCACCGAGGCCACCGCAGCAACAACCGGAAACACATCTCGCCAACTCAGACCGGCGCGCTCAACGGTTTCTACCGTCAAGAGGTCCCCGGCAAGGATCTCAGGATCATCGTCCAGTGACAGGATCGCATTCTCCATGGTTGTCTCGAACACAACGTCCTGCGTGCGACCACGTACAAGGCGTGCGTTGATCCAGCGCTTGTTCTTGCTCTGCCGGGGCGAAGCCTGCGGCCCCCCTGCGAGCGAAAACAAAACCGAAAGCGTCGTTCCCTGCGGCACCTCGTACAATCCGGGATTCCGGACCGTGCCCCAGACACTGACCAGGATGGTTACATCTCCCTGTTCCGTGTAATTGTAGTAGGCCGCCGGGCTGTATCGGGACCTTATCAGATCCACAACCTGTGCGTCTGCACGGTCTGGGGTAATCGACAGCATAGCCACTGTCATAAAGAAGACGGCACAAGCCGCTGAGCGCAGTCGTCGGGTCATTCCGAACTAGCAGTAGATGTGGTGGGAAACAAAAGGTGGGGCCTTACCGCGGGCATCAAGCCGCAGCCGTTGGTCGATCGCCGTAATAAGACTGGTAGCTGTAACCGTAGCTGTAACCCGAACTCGAGTTCTTGTCGAGTTTGTTCAGCACTACGCCGACAACAGGCGCCTCAACGTCGCGCAGCATCTCGGCGCTGGTCTCAAGGGCGTGTATGTTCGTTGCGTTCGCCGAACAAACCATGATGCATGCATCGGTCTGTCGCGACAGCAACAAAGCGTCAGCGACCGCCAGGACAGGTGGCGTATCGACGATCACCACGTCAAACTCGTCCCTGAGCATTCGCAGTACATCCCGCATGCGGAGTGATTCGAGCACCTCGGCGGGGTTTGGAACAGAACGGCCGGCCGGAATGATGTACAGATCATCGATCCCCGATCGGAAGCTCTCGATGCGGTGATTGGCCGGATCAAAAAGGACCTCCACGAGACCCGGCTCGCGATTTACGCCAAACACCTTGTGCCCGCTTGCGCGACGCAGGTCAGCATCGACATAGACGGTTCGCCGACCCGACTGCGCAAAAGCAACCGCGAGATTCGACGACGTCACCGTCTTGCCTTCTCCCGGCTCAGCACTTGTCACCATGATCACGCGCGTTTCGCGATCAGGATCGCTGAACTGGATATTTGTTCGCAGCCGACGGTAACCCTCCGAGATCGGAGACAGCGGGTTAAGCAGTGATACCAGTGCGGTGTCGTACCGACCGCCGTTCAACGTAACGCGCTTCTGACCGCCAAAGTCGGCCTTGACTACGCGCGAAAGGTTCGGAATTGCGCCGATCATATTGAGCCCAAGTCGACGCACGTCATCCGGACGACGAACCTTGTTATCCAGGGCGTTGCGCACAAAGGCACCGGCGATCCCGAGCAACAGTCCCAGCAGCGCGCCCAGTGCAAGATTCAGCGGGACGCGCGGACGAACCGAGCGGCTAGGTACCACCGGGTTGTCAACGATCTCTACGTAACCCAACTCTGACTGCTCGGCAATTCGCGCTTCCTGCAGCTTTTTCAGTAGCTCGATGTACAGGTCGGCGCGCGTTTCGACCGTCCGGTTCAAGCGGCTAAGCTGAATGTCGCGGGCCGGCAGTCGGGAAAGTGTGGATTCGATCGACGAGATATTTTCGTTGAGCGGTTTGAGCCGGGCTTCCTGCGACCTGACCTCGACGCGCTTTACCAGTAGCTGGCCCTGAATCTCCGTGATGCGCTCTATCGTTTCTTCGGATGACAGCGCTGATTCGCCTGATGACGAAAGCCCGGCATTATCGACCAGCGCACGCGCCCGTGCGGCAAGTTGCGCCTTCAACGATTCGACCTGATCCCGTTGCCGCACGTAGTCGCTGTCGAGCGACGGGTCTGATTCGAGGCTGGGGTTCTTGGCAAGCTTCTCCTCCAGCTCAACCTCAAGCTCAGCAATGCGCATCCCGAGGCGTTCGATGGTCAACCCACCGCCTGACGACAGCCTGGTGGCAAGACCGGGCAGGATAGAATTCAGCTGCTCCTCGAGTACATCAACTTCTGCCGTGGCGGCTTGCAAACGGCTCTCTGCTTCAACGCGCAGCCCTTCCAGCATCGCTCGCTGTTGCAAAAGCTGCCGCGCCTCTTCTTCGGGAGCAACGACGCTTTCATCGCTGCGGAAACCCGACAGCGAGTTCTCAGACGTCTGTAGCTCGGCAAAAAGGTCATCCGTCACACCAGTCAGGTAATCAACGGCTACCTTCATGCGCTCGCGGCTCGATATCTGGTTGTATTCCAAATACTTATCCGCATACAGGCGCGCGATCTCGGCTGCCTCTTCCGGATTGGTGCTCGTCGCTACGATCTCGATAAAATCGACGTCCTGACTCAACGGAACGATGCGAACAAACTCTTCCTGCAGTCGGGACACGACAACCGCGGTCGTCAGTGGCTGCCCGTCATCGGGCTCTTCCAGAATGGAAAAATCAGCGGTCCCATCTACCGGGAGTGGTCTCGCAACCAGTTCTTCCGCCACCCGTTCGGCGATTGACCGCGATTTGAGGATCTCGATCTCGTTGAGCACGTTGCGGAATGCGTTCTCAAAGCCGAACAGCTCGCCGAGCTGCGGGGTCGCATTCTGTGTGTTCACCTGCAGCGTGCTGCGGGCCTCATACTCCGGGGCACTTGTGAACGTATACAGCGCCGTAAGGGCCAAAACCAGCACAAAGCACGCGACGATGAGCCATCGACCCTTCGAAAGGATATCAAATAGGTCCCGCAGCGTAAGCTCTCGCTCATGCGGGGCCGATTGCTTTTCGGCGGCATGGCGGATATTGCTGTGACCGTTGGTGAACATTGCCGACTGCGGCTCCGTTGACGTTCCCCGCTTGACCATCTAAGTAGAGCAGATAAAGGAGATCAGGTGTGAGCCGAAGAAGATTCGGCCTTAGTCCACTTTCAAAAAGGAAAAACCGTGCCAGTCGGCTCCCAGGGCGAAACGCGGATGAACACGTAGGTGGGGCGTCATTTCATGCCGTATGCGCTAAATATCTTCCGCGCTCTTCGACAGCACAATACCGTATGCGCCAAGATCAATCTAAATCGGCCGACCCCAGCCTCGTTTACATGTCTCTTGCCCTGATATGTTCTGACACAACCGGCTGTGCCCATGTGTGAGCATCCGAAAGATCCGATCCCCCTCTCAAGGCCATCGATCGGCGCACGCGAGATCTCAGAGGTCGTCTCAACACTTGAGTCGGGCCGCCTTGCGATGGGTCCGCGGAGCCAGACGTTCGAGCAGATGATGGCTGAACGCTGCCAAACCGACTATGCCATTGCGGTCAGCAGCGGCACAGCCGCCCTGCACCTGATCGTCCGCTCGCTTGACCTGGAACGTGGTGACGAGGTCCTTACGACGCCGTACAGCTTCGTTGCATCCGCCAATGTGCTGCTCTACGAGGGGCTGACACCCCGATTTGTCGATGTGCGGAGGGCGGATTACAACATGGACATCGACGCCGCCGAGGCGTCGGTATCCGACCAGACCCGCGCCCTTCTGGCTGTCGACGTGTTCGGGACCCCGGCAGATTGGCCGCGGCTGTCTCGCCTGGGCGAAGCGCATGGCATGCGACTGATTGACGACGCATGTGAAGGACTGGGGGCCACGATTGGTGACGCGCCACTCGGATCCTGGGGCGACGCAGCGGCTTTCGGCTTTTATCCGAACAAACAGATCACGACGGGCGAAGGAGGCTGTATTACCACCAACAACGAGCGGATAGCCGACGCATGCCGCTCGATGCGGAATCAGGGTCGCGCTACAGACGCCGCGATGGTGCACGTGCGACTCGGATACAATTATCGGATGAACGAGTTGTCGGCGGCAGTCGGCTGCGCACAACTGGAGCGATGGCCGACCCTTGCTACGCGTCGCGACACCCTGGCGTCAATGTATACAGATCGGCTTCACGCGCTCGATGAAGACATCCGAACACCGGCAACGCCGGGTGGCTGTACCCGAAGCTGGTTTGTGTACGTCGTCGAATTGCGCGAGCAATACACCAGAAGCGACAGGGACGCCATTATCGGGGACCTCGGTGCGGCAGGTATAGAGGCCGCCCCGTACTTCCCGACGATTCACCTTCAGCCATACTATCAAGAGCGGTTTGGCCTGCAACGTGGTGCATTCCCGGTTGCGGAGTACCTTGCAGACCATACAATGGCCATCCCGTTCTTTCCCGACATGACGGAGGAGCACGTGGATCGCGTGGTCGCGGGGATTTCAGCGGCCCTCAGGAGG
>JAUIJQ010000358.1 GCA_030431165.1 Rhodothermia bacterium
TGCGTACATCCCGACGAACGTCATTTCGATTACCGACGGACAGATCTATCTGGAGTCTGGTCTGTTCAACGCCGGTGTTCGACCCGCTATCAACGTGGGTATCTCGGTATCGCGCGTGGGTGGTAATGCCCAGATCAAAGCGATGAAGAAGGTCTCGGGTACGCTGCGCCTTGACCTTGCGCAGTATCGTGAACTCGAAGCGTTCTCGAAGTTCGGATCCGACCTTGACGCCGCAACCCAGCGTCAGCTTCGCCGAGGTGAGCGGCTGGTCGAAGTCCTGAAGCAGGGCCAGTACACACCGGTGCCGGTAGAAGAGCAGGTGGCGATAATTACGGTTGCCAACAAGGGGCTCCTGGATTCGCTGCCTACCGATCGCATTGCCGAATTCGAGAAAGAATTTGTTGATCGCCTGCGGCTCCGTTTTGCAGACGAGTTGAAGGCGGTGGCAGACAAAGGAGTTGTATCCGAGTCGTTTGCCGCCACGATGGAGTCAGAGGCGAAGGATCTCGTCTCGCTGTACACAAACGCCTAGGGCCTTTTCTCCAGTAACCTCGATCCGTCCATAGATGGCCAGTCTTCGAGACATTCGGAACCGCATCTCGTCGGTCAAGAACACGCAGCAGGTAACACGCGCCATGAAGATGGTGTCGGCTGCCAAGCTGCGGCGGGCGCAGGAGCGGATCTTCGCGACAAGACCGTACTCGTTCAAGATCGCCGAGATCATCAGCCACCTGAAAGGGCAGATAGATCCCACGTCGCACCCGCTGTTCGAGATACACGAGGAAGTAAAGTCCGTACTGCTTGTTGTTGTGACGGCAGATCGCGGCCTCGCGGGCGCGTTCAACAGCAACGTGATCAAGCAGGCTGAGGAGCAGATCCGCACGGAGTACAAGACCTACCACGAAAGTGGCAACCTGTACATGCTCTGCGTGGGCCGCCGCGGACACGATCACTTCCGGAAACGTGGTTACCAGATGGTCGGGTCGTTTACCGGTGTATTCGACCGCCTGTCGTTCAAAGACGCGGATAAGGTCGTCGATGCCGTGATCGAGGGATACCTCGATGGACGGTGGGACGAAGCGAAGGTTGTGTACAACGAGTTCAAGAACACGATCTCACAGAACCGGATCGTCGAGCCGTTCCTTCCAATTCCGGCAAGCCAGTTTCTAACGCCGGTAATGGAGCAGGACTCTGGTCCGACGGCGACGGTGTCGGCAGAAAGTCACATTGATTACCTGTTCGAGCCGGATCCCGCAACGATTCTGAACGAGTTGGTTCCGAGGTATCTGAACTACGTAATGTGGCGCGTGCTGCTTGAGAGCAACGCTGCTGAGCAGGGTGCCCGGATGGTCGCTATGGACAACGCGACTTCCAATGCTGACGAGTTGCTCCGCGACCTGAAGTTGAAGTACAATCGTGCTCGCCAGGACGCGATTACGAAGGAGCTCATCGAGATCACGAGTGGGGCCGACGCGCTCGAGGGGTAGTACGGGCTGTCGCTCGTTTCCTGGTGAAGCGCTATTTTGTGATTGTGCGCCCCGAGTTTGTGCCCGCATCTGGGTCACTTCGGGGCTCTTGCCCGCAGGGTGAACAGCCAATCTACACCGGAGAGGTGGCCGAGTGGCTGAAGGCACAGGTTTGCTAAACCTGCGTACGGGAATCCCCGTACCGAGGGTTCGAATCCCTCCCTCTCCGCAAGCCGGTACGTCGCGCAGACGTGCCGGCTTTTTGCTTTTTATTCTGACCGTCCGGTCTGCCTGGACCCGCCGAGAAATCGGCTCGGCCCTCTTCATTGTAGCTTCGTACTGACCAGTGTAATTTGGCTGCGGAGGGGTGGCAGAGCGGTTGAATGCACCGGTCTTGAAAACCGGCATACCCGCAAGGGTATCGGGGGTTCGAATCCCCCTCCCTCCGCATTCACATCAATTCCGGGAATCCGGAATGCCGGGAGCGGGCCATTCGTCAATTATCCGGCGAGAGGTGCGCAAACGGTCGGCTATCACCGACCAGCGGCGCAGCCTCCCGCGCCAGCCAGCGCATCAGCCCGCGATTTGGCGCCAAATGCAACGGGCAAGCGTAACAATTGAACGGCGAACCCGTTTACTGCCATCGTTTGCGACAGCGCCGAATTGATCCGACAAACGCATAGCTCCATTCCTGTTGACAAATGAACCCAACCGTGCATAAGACACTCGGCATTGTCGCCCTCATGCTCCTCGTGGCAATTCCGGCAGCCGGCCAGAATCGCATCTCGCTGCAGGATGCTGTAAACATCGCACTTGAGCGCAACATCGACCTCATCAAAGCGGGAAATCAGGTTGAGCTTTCGGAGCGCACCGTACTCCGTGAAAAAGGCGACTTTCTGCCAAGCCTCCGGGCCTCTGCCGGCGCAAACCGCAACTGGGGTCTTACGTTTGACCAGACCTCGGGTCAGCTCGTGACAGAACAGAGTGACGGGTTCAACATGGGCCTGAGTTCAGACATCAACCTGTTCAATGGCTTTGCTGACATCGCGTCGCTGAGGGGCTCGCAGTACCAGCTTGAATCAGACAAGCTGACGCTCGAGCGAACCGAACAGGCTGTCTTCTTTGATGTCATTCAGGCGTACCTGCAGGTACTCCTGTCGCAGGAACAAATCGGAATTCAGACCGAAAACCTCGAGTCGCAGCAACAGCAGCTTCGTCGAATCGAAGAGTTTGTGCGCCTCGGAGCACGGCCTGTTTCCGACCAGTACCAGCAGGAGGCAACGGTCGCCAGCGTTGAGCTGAACGTACTCGACGCGGAGCGTGCACTTGAACTCAACGAATCCAGACTTATCCAGATACTGGAGCTGGATCCGCTGCTGAATTACGAATTCGACCGCATTGATTCTGAGTCGCTTGGCCTCGATGTACAGTCGTACGACCTGGACGCGATGCTGACTCAATCGCTTGAGAGCAGGGCGGATGTCAGGGCGCGCGAGTTCCTGATCATGGCGTTCGAGCAGGATATCCGCGAAGCAAAGTCGGGTCGCCTTCCTTCGCTGTCTCTCAGCGGGAGCGCCGGTACATCGTACTCGAGTCAGCGGGTAGAATTGCTGCGCGACGACATGGGCACCGTAATTGGGACCAACGAGATTCCGTTCAGCGACCAGCTCTCCGACAACCGTTCGGGCCGCATGTCGCTGAACCTCTCAATCCCCCTTTTCAACAGGTTTGCCACGCGGACAAACGTGCACCGTACAAAAATCCAGTACGAGAACTCGCAGCTGGATATGGAGAACCTGAAGCAGACCGTTGCTCTGGAAGTCCGACAGGCATACCTCGACTACCAGACGGCAGCGAAGCGACTCGACGTTACCGAAAAACAGCTACGTGCCGCCCAGCAGGCCGAAGCGGTTGAGCAGGAACGATACAACGTCGGCGCTTCCACGCTCGTAGAGCTCACGCAGGCTCGCGCCACGCTTGTGGACGCAGAAAGCCAGCGAGCACAGGCAATTTTCCAGTTCGTATTCCAGTCGAAAGTCATCGACTACTACCTCGGCGTGCTGAATCCGACGGATTCTGTACTGCCGGCGCAGTAGCTCCTGCAGGCAAAGACGGCCCAATTAATCGCTCCAATGGCCAAGAAGAAAAAGAACGCGACATCCCGCTTACTCTGGATCATCGGATCTCTCCTGATCCTCGTCATCATCGCCGGCATCGTCGGCTCCCGGATGGGCTCATTCGGTGGGTCGGATGAAGGCGTTGAGGTTGAGGTGGCTGATGCCGAGATCCGTTCGATCACACAGGTCGTCACGGCCTCGGGTAAAGTGCAGCCCGAAGTTGAGGTGAAGATATCTCCAGACGTGTCGGGCGAGATCATCGACCTGCGCGTTCGAGAAGGAGATCGCGTACAGCGCGGTGACCTGCTGGTTCGGATCAAGCAGGATGACTACGTCGCGCTCGTGGAGCAGTCGGAGGCCGGCGTTCTTCAGGCCAAAGCACAGGAAGCGCAGCGGCGGGCTGATTATCTGAACGCCAAGCTGGAAGCAGAGCGCCAGCAGGAACTGTTCACCGCGGGCGCCATCGCCGTGTCAGAGTTGGAGCGCGTCAAAACTCAAATGCAGGTGGCCGAGGCCGCATTGGAAGCGGCTCAGTACTCCGTTCAATCGGCTGAAGCGCGACTCAAGGAGACAAAAGACCGTCTCAACAAGACGACGATCTATGCGCCCATGACCGGCACCATCAGCGTGCTCGCCGTAGAAGCCGGCGAACGTGTTGTGGGCACCAGTCAGATGCAGGGCACCGAGATGATGCGCATCGCACTCCTCGAGCAGATGGAGCTGGAAGTTGACGTCAACGAAAACGACGTGGTCAACATCGCCGTCGGCGACACCGCAGCTATCGAGATCGACGCGTATCCCGATCGTTCGTTCAGGGGCCAGGTGACCGAGATTGCCAAC
>JAUIJQ010000359.1 GCA_030431165.1 Rhodothermia bacterium
GCAATCTGGCGATGCGCGGGGTAACGGCCGGGTCGTCATTGAGGTATCCGACAACGGCGCGGGTGTACCGAAGGCCCTGAGGAAGAAGATCTTCGATCCCTTCTACACCACAAAGTCTCCCGGCCAAGGCACAGGGCTCGGACTCAGCATGAGCTACGACATCATTACCGCCGGCCACGGTGGGTCGCTTGAGCTCGTCGACGCGGATTCCGACCGTGACGGGGCGACGTTTGAGGTGAGGCTCCCAGCGTCGTAGTAGTTAGCAGGTACTTAATCGTTCACTCAGGCCTACGAAAAAGCACGGCGCACTTTGAGAATTGCTCAGCACTTCCAAGCAACACTAACCTGTCGCCAACGCGGATCGGATTATCCGTCCCGAAGTTTCCGATCGTTTTTCCGTCCCTGTGCACCGCCAGCACGGTCACACCGTATGACGCACGCAGGTTGAGCTCGAGCAGCGTTTTGCCGGCTGCCGGTGCGCCGTCGCGTATGGCAACCATGCGCGTGTGGAGTCCGGCCTCGTCGAGTCCCTGCAGCACCATCAGGTGCGCGCCCTGCAGGTCGTCCCTGAACAGTCGATAGTCGTTGCCGCGCATCGCCGTCAAATGGCGGTCGATCTCGTCACGTGGGATGCGATACGCACTGAGCACGTTCGCGAAAATGCGCACCGACGTCTCCAACTCCTCGGGGACAACGGTATCCGCGCCCACGTCGTGCAACTGGTCGACGGACGTAAGATGCCGCGTGCGCACAACGATGTGGATGGTCGGATTAATGCGCCTGACCGTCGCCGCAACGCGAGTCGTCGCCAACTCATCACTTGTGACGATCACGCAGATCTTCGCCTCGGTAATTCGCGCGGTGCGGAGGATGTCTTCGCGAAGCGCGTCTCCCCCAACTACGGGATACGACAAGCGCTCAGCCTCGTCGGCTAACTCCGGATTTAGTTCAATGATACACATCGGCAATCCGGCTTCGGTAAGCACTCGGGCCAGGCGTTGTCCCGTTGGGCCGAACCCAACAACGACTACGTGGTCTTCCAGCTTGGCGTGCGCGGATGTGTCGTCGTGCGCGCCGTCTGCGGGTCCAGCGGTTGACGACGGGGAGCCACCACTTTTTCCGATTCGGGCCGCGAGCAGGCCGCCAAGCTGTGGGGCGAACTGAAAGACGATGGGCGTCAGCGCCATCAGCAGCACGGTAACGGCAATGAATGTCTGGACGCCCGGCTCGCCGAGTCCGGCGGGCGTGAGTCCCACCTGGTTTCCCGCAGCCTGCAATACAAATGAGAACTCACCAATTTGTGCTGTCGAAAGGCCAACGATTGCCGCAACGCGCACCGGGTAACGCATCACCCGGATGCTGAGTGTGGTCAGCGCGGCCTTCAGAATGAGCACGGCTGCGGCAGCACCGATCACGAGTCCTATGTTGCGGATGAGGAATCCGAGGTCGAGCAACATGCCCACCGAGACAAAGAACACAGCATTGAAGATGGTTCGCAGCGGCAGCACCTCGGATAGCGCATATTCGCTGTACCTGCTTTCGCTGACGAGGAGTCCGGCAAGGAACGCGCCCAGGGCGAGGCTGACACCGGCGAGGCTTGTGAGCCACGCGGTGCCGAAACAGATCGTGACGATTGTCAGCAGGAACAGCTCACGTCGACTCGTCAGCGCAACGCGCTCAAGGATAAACGGCACGATGCGTCGCGCTGCCACGAGCGTGACTACAATTACGGCGAGGGCTCCAAGCAACGATACGGCGATCTTCGCGGGTGAGCTGTCTTCAACGCCCGCCGCCGTCACGAGGAGCACCATGACGATGATCGCCAGGTCCTGAAAGATCAGGATTGCCACGGAGACCTGGCCTTGCGGTGTTGTGGCTTCTTCGCGGTCAGCGAGCAGTTGCAGCACAATGGCGGTGCTGCTCAGGGCGACGAGGCATCCGGTGAACAGGGCAGCTCCTGTCGACACGCCAAACGCGACAAGAACAAGCGTGACGAGACCGGTCGTTGAGACGACCTGCAGCGTGCCGCCACCAAAGATGAGCTTCCGGATCCGCGCAACCTTCTCCAGGCTGAACTCTACGCCGATGGTGAACAGCAGGAGGATGACGCCGACCTCTGCCATCGCCTCGATCAGGTCGACATCCTGGACGAGCCCCAGTGCACTCGGCCCAATCGCGACGCCCGCGAGCAGGAAGCCGACGATTGGTACCAGCCGAATGCGGTAACACAGATACGCGATCGCGACGCTCAGTGCGAGCAGCGCGACGAGTTCTGCGAGGAAAGGGAGCGTAACGGCTGCGAGCACGGAAAGGGCCGGAAAGGTGGTCGCTTATCGGTCGTAGGATATTGGAGAATACGAGCGCCGGGCGTCTTCAGAAAGCCGCCCAACCTGACAGCATTACTGTCAGACTTTAAATGGGACATAGGTGTACGTCGCCTGAACCGTGTCTATATGGCAAACGTCCCCTCTGCCGGATTCGGCGCCGACCGGATTTGGCGCAAGGCCATCCGGGGAAATTCGGTCACCGAAAAGAGATATCGGTCGGCATGGAACCCCCTGGATCCTGATTTCAGACACACCTACGACAAAACCAACTCGATGACAAACTTCAAGATTCAAGGCTTGCTCCTGGCAGCACTGCTGCTGCTCACGGGTAGCCAATTCGCAAACGCCCAGCACCACACGAAGGCGGATATCGTCGACACCGCGGTTGCCGCCGGGGACTTCAACACGCTGGCAGCCGCACTCAAAGCAGCGGATCTCATCGACGCACTCAAAGGTGACGGACCATTTACGGTTTTCGCCCCGACCGACGTCGCCTTCGCTGCCCTGCCTGAGGGTACAGTTGAGAACCTCCTGAAGCCGGAAAACAAGGCCGCGCTTGTATCAGTCCTGACCTACCACGTTGTGCCGGGTAACGTAAAAGCGAAGCAGGCGATGAAGCTTTCAGCCGCCCAAACGTTGAACGGACAGCGTGTTGACATCAAGGTCAAGGGCGGCAATGTCATGATCGATGGGGCAACCGTGACCGCAGCCGATGTAACCGCAAGCAACGGCACCATTCACGTCATTGATCGCGTCATACTGCCGAGCACTGACACGATTCCGGCTGTAGCAAAGAAGGCTGGCTCCTTCTCCACGCTGCTTGCCGCTGTCAAAGCGGCGGGTCTTGCAGACGTTTTGATGGGAGAGGGTCCGTTCACGGTCTTTGCGCCGACTGACGACGCGTTTGCAGCGCTGCCCGCCGGCACCGTTGAGAGTCTGTTGGAGCCTGAGAATCTGGAGCAGCTTCAGACCATCATCAAGTACCACGTAGTCTCTGGCCGCGTTTTCTCTGACGCCGTTGTTAAGATGTCCAGTGCGGAGACGCTCGCCGGCGAGTCGATAGACATCTCGACGAAGAATGGCGGCGTCATGCTGAACAACGCGAATTTCGTATCGGCTGACATCGACGCTTCAAATGGTGTTATCCACGTCATCGACGCGGTTTTGCTGCCGCCGGATGAAATGTCTGCCGTTGAGACGGCGTCTTCACTGCTCAACATGGCGATCAATCGCGGTGTGCCGCTCTTCAACCACGGTCAGCCTGCCGCAACGGCTGCGATCTACGAGGTAGCCGCACACGCGGTGTTGGCGATGGAAGGCGTGCCACAGTCCGCCCGCCAGGCGCTTCGTACGGGACTGCAGAAGATGACGACGGTGCATGGCAGTGAGCGCAAAGCATGGGCGATGCGCTACGCGATTGATGACGCCCGGAACGCCATGACTGCATCAATGGCAACTGCTGGTCACTAGAATCCGCAAGTCACGAGACGAGGTGCGCGTCGATACGCTGGCGCGGCCTTACTGACTCAGAGGGCGCCCTTGTGGCGCGAGGCCTGGAGCCTTGCGTTGTGGGGGCGCCATCTTTGTTGTCAGCCCTACTCGTAGTGCAACGCCTTCGCGGGATCAGCCAGCGCGGCGCGGATTGACTGGTAGCTCACCGTCAGCCACGCAACGACGAGCGCAAGCACGCCCGACGCTACAAATACGCCCCAGCCAATCGATGTCGCGTACGCAAACGTCTCCAGCCACCGGGTCATCGCGTACCAGGCTATCGGGAACGCAATCCCACACGCCACCAAGACCAGCACCGTGAACTCGCGCGACAACAAGACGACGATGCCCGACACCGACGCGCCAAGCACCTTGCGCACACCGATCTCTCGCGTGCGCTGCCCGGTCACAAACGACGCAAGTCCGAACAAGCCGAGGCACGCGATTATGACCGCGAGTATTGTAAACGCCAGATACAGCTTGCCGAGTCGCTGCTCGCGATCGTAGAACTGCTGGTAATCCGCATCCATAAAGAAGTACCGGAACGGGTATCCCGGTTCGAAGGCCGTCCACTTTGCTTCGATATGCGCTAGCGCGGCAT
>JAUIJQ010000360.1 GCA_030431165.1 Rhodothermia bacterium
GCCGGCAATGATTAGGCCGTTTGACGCGTCTTTGAACTCGATGTCGCTGATGTTAGGGTCTGTCGGCCAGAGTCCGCCGGATTCGACAGCCTGCCACGTGATGCCGTTGTCGTTCGAACGCATAAAGCGCGCGCCGCCGCCGACGAACCACGTTGATCCTCCTGCGTGTCTGATTTCGTCGAATGACGGAAATGACGAGAGCACGTCGAAGTTGCCTGGCCCGATCCACGTTGATCCGCCATTTGTTGTGCGGTACATCGCGTATCCTTTGCTGTCATTGTCGTAGTCGAACCCAACGGCGATGCCGACACTCGCGTCGTCGTTGAAGTCGACGCTGTTCAGGGACGGGTCAGTGCCAATCTGGCGTACGGTGACGGAGTCCCATGTTGCGCCGCCGTCGAGTGTGCGCAGGATCATCGGGCGCAAACTGCCGCCGCCGGGGTTGCGTGCGTTACCAACAGCAAACGCTGTTTGTTCACCCACAAATGCTACGCCGCCGAGGAAGATGTTGCGCTCGTTGCTCCAGTCGGGCGTACGGTCGATCCAGAAGTGGGTTGTTGGCGGCGCGCTTACGAAAAACTTGCAGTATGCTCGCGCAGGCTTATTCAGGTCGCCATCCTTGAAGAGTAGATACTCGCCGTCAGAGACCAGGGCATACGCAGCCTCGATATCATTACACGTTGCTGATTGGGATACTGGCAACTGCAATCCGCGCGTGATCACATCGCCACGATTGTTGCGCACGGTCGCTTCACCGCCGCCTGATGCGGGCGTCGCAAACGGCTCTTCGTTTGTGTAAAAACCGGCATCTCCCGGTGTCAGTGTGACAACGCGCTCGTCACCGTTGACCGTGATGTTTGCGGTCACCTCGGCGAGCGGAAACGCGCCTCCGGCACCGGCACGGGCACTCACATAGACTCGCCGCATGTCGGGCGAGTAGGTCGCCATGTCGATTATCGGCCGTGGGTCACCGCTGGGCGTTGACAGCCTGAGGTCTATCCCCGAACGCATCACGAGAGGGAGCAGGTTGCCCGGTGAGCCGGCGTTCTCCCAGTCGGTCACCAGTTCGTCTGATGACGTCATTGCGTACCAGCTCGACGGATACGGACGACCCTCTATGGACGCTGACTCATTCGGTCCGGAAACGTTGGTGATGAGGTCGAGCACATCGCGCAGCGTCAGTGTAAGGTCAGGATCTGCGGGGTTGCTGTAGTCTTTGCCGCCGAACACGCGGTACTGGCGCCGGTCGGTCCCGAGGTGCAGATTGAGGTTGATCGTCTGGTCGCGTATTCGGCTCTCAAATGAAGCCCAGTCACAAGAAATGTTTGCATCGCAGGACCAGGAGCCGCCACCGGCGGGATTCCACCGCAGTATGTCCGCCTGGACTTCTGTTACGACAAGGGTGAGCGGCGCGCCCTGCTCAATCGCTTTGAGCTGCTCCATGTTGAGCGTGATCGGATGTGTGCTCCCGCCGGCGTCTTCAGACGAGTCAATGATCCACGGACCCTGGCCAAGCGACGGGTAGATCGATCCGGCATCAAGCAGACCTGTTACGACGGGCGTGCGGATGCTCGCGACAACCTTTGATCCGATTTTCAGGTTGAAGAAGAGCCTGACGTCGCGCGCCTGCGCGGATCCCGCGTTGCGGATGTGCACTGCAAGCGCCAGGTCGGCCGCCTCGTTTACGTCGACCGTGGTTGCGGTATTCCAGTCGACGCTCGACGTGCGGGTCGTTGACGTTGTGTTTGCCGTCGTTTCGGTTACGCTTCCCGACGCGGAGTATCCTGCAAGTCCGGCCGGACCTACTGCCGCCGTTGCCGTCACCTCAATCGATTCCTCGTACGTCGACGTGGTTGAATTCTGGTACGCATTGGACAGAGATCCTCCCTGTGCGTCGGTTATCGTCGCGCGTGGCGTAACGTCGTATCCGACGAGATCTACAGCGATTATATGCTGTGCTGCAACGTATGGGTGATTGAATGGCGCATCGACCGGCATGTTGGCGCCAGACACCTCGTCAAAGTCAGAAAATGGGTCGCCGTCGGTAGACCACTGCTGGTAGTCCGTGCGATAACAAGGGAAGTCGGTTTCCGGATTGCACGATTCAAGTCCCGTGGACGAGTTGTAGTAGTACCCGTTGAGTTCGAGGTCGTTTGGTACGCCGTCGCCGTCAACGTCTGGGGCCTGCGCAAACGAGGAGGCCGCCGTCAACACCGTTAGGAGTGCGAGTAGGACCGCTATCGGTGCTTGGTGCCAACGGAGGCGGCTGACAGCGAATGTGGCCGTGGAGAGTTCTTTTGAGCAGGTCATGATCACGTCGGGCCGCGTGAGAGCGGCTGCTGAATTTTTAGCGTCCTACTCGGATACGCAGCAATTCAGTTAGAAAGCGATCATGAGTGTCCGTGCTATATTGAGCAAACGACCGTTGGACATACCGCTCAGGCCATGAAGAACCCCCTTGGAATCATTCTTACGCTCGTCGGACTGGCACTCGTCATCTACGGGATTACCGTATTCGGCGATAGCGGCGAGTCCGCATCAGTCCTTGGCCTCGACGTGTCTGTGCAGGACAACGACATGCGTACGCAGTCGTACCTGTTTATGGGCGCCGGTGTCCTGGCGCTCATCGCGGGCATCGTTACAATGCGCAAAAAATGACGCGTGTCTTCGGGCGGAGCGGCAGATACGTTTCCGCTTCCGCTTCTGGCGATCGATCTACCTCGCTTCGAATGTCCAGTTAGCCAACAGGGTAGTCTCCGGGTCAATTGTAACGCCCGCTACCGGCTTGTCGACAGGATGGCGTAGCGATGCCGCGGCGGATCGGTCCGCGCCAACGGGCAGCGTGACTATTTCGGATGTCCCATCCTCGTAGTCAATCCGGAAGTCAACGTCCAGTTCAAAGCTGTACTTCTCCTGCACCTGCTCAAGCTCGACGGCGACGTGTCCGTTGTCGACACGCCAGGTGCCGTTCAACTCGGGGATGCCACCCTGGAATAACCACTGGTTGAAGAACTGCTCAAGGTCGAGCCCGGACGCCTGCTCCATGTGGAAGCGCAGGTCCGCGGTCTGCGCGTTGCGGTTCATAAACTCCGCGTAGTACGTCCGGATGCCCGCGTCGTAAGCATCGACGCCCATCTTGTCGCGCAACATGTGTAGCGTCCACGCTCCCTTCTGATACATCATCGGTCCCGAAACGCGGTTCAGGTCCTCGATGTAGTCGCGCACAATCTGGAAGTCATAGTTCTCCTTGTAGAAGTTGCGCACGGTGTTCCTTGAATCAACGAGTCCGGCAACAAAGTCGTCGTGCCCGTATAGGTGTTCGCGAAACAGAAGGGTGTAATACGTCGCAAAGCCCTCACTCAGCCACACGTCGTTCCAGTAGTACTCGGTGACGGCGTTGCCGAACCACTGATGCGCGATTTCATGGATGATAACATGCTGCCAGCGCCGACTGCGTTCGCCGCTGACCGAGCGGTCTGAGTAAGCCGGTGTTGAAGCCGCCTCCATGCCGCCGCCCGGCGTTGCATTCGAGACGATGTGTGCCAGGCGTTTGTTGACGTACGGCCCAATCAGGTCGGTGTAGTACGCCAGCACTTTTTCGGATGGCTCCGCAAAGTCATAAAATCCGGCATCGCGATCCTGCCAGTATACCCATGTCTCAACGGGTACGTCGCCAAACGTGCCGACCCGCTGTATCGCAAACTGCGCAACGCCGACGAAGTACAGCCACGTCGCGGTGGGCACCGGATTTACATAGTGCGTGCGCCGCGTGCCGTCCCCGAGATCACTCTCTTCAACGATAACCCCGTTTGATGCAACCTGGTACTTCTGCGGTGCCACGACGATCATCTCGGTTGTGGCTTTGTCGGATGGATGGTCCACGACAGGTAGCCAGTTCCGCACGCGTGAAGACCAGTTGTCGCTGAAGAAGGTGCGGTCGCCATACTTGTTGGGGCCGATCTTGAGTCCACCGGCTGATTGCCCGTGATAGTGCACGGTAACCTCAGCCAGGGCGCCGGCTTCCCATCCGTCGCCAAGGTTGATCACTACGCGGTCGTCTACGTGTTGAAACGAAGCGGGTGCGCCGCCGAGTTCAACAGCGGTCACGGTCATGCCTTTGCCTTCGAGTGCATCCGACTTTTTGATCAGATCGAGTGCGAGTTGGTGCGAGCCGTCGGCCAAGAGGCGAACCGTGGCTGTAGACGTGCCGCGGACTTCGTCGGTGTCATCCGAAAATGTCAGGTGAAACGAGTAGCCTGACACGTCGATGTCGGTGTTGCGCGGGTAGGAGTCGCGGTACTGGGCCGACGCGTCGGGCGCAAATGCGGCGAATACCAACGCGAGGAAAAGGAGTTGGAAGACGAGATGTGAGCCAGTTCGGTAGTGGAAGCGGAGCATGGGTCTTCGTAGATGACTG
>JAUIJQ010000361.1 GCA_030431165.1 Rhodothermia bacterium
GTATGTCTTCCAGAGCGACCGGATGGTTGTAATCGCTGTCTCAGGGAGCACGCCTCCCGAGCGGCCTTCAACGACCAGCATGGTTGTTGGGAGCATCCAGAACATATCGCCGTGCGGGTCGGCCAGCAGTCGCTCAAGGTGCTGGTCCTCAGCCTCGCCCCAGGTCGCTCGCCGAAGCCGGCAAAGCAACTCGATCGTGCCCGGCGGTTCCAGGCCGCCTGAGCCGGCGTAATAATCAATGAGTTGTTCGCGTCGCTCGGAAAACGTCGCGGGAACGGGCGCGCCAGGCGCATCCGGGGTCGTTGTCATACCTGGTCTTGTGTCAGAATCTTTGAGACAAACGCCCGGTCTAGCGCGTGGTCGAGGTACTGTTGGCTGGAAGGGTCGTAGCGATGTAAACCGGTCTTGCCACATCCACAAAGTGTCATCAGCGAATCACGGTCGTCAAACGCGAGTGAGTGGATTGCGTCGCCACCCCCCGGCTTGCCCGCGTTACGCCAGGACAATCCGGCATCTGCAGAGAACCAAAGGATCCCCGACAGTCCGCCGGCGACCATGATGTTGTCATCCTCCCGATGTGTCGCCGTCGCGTAGATCGACTCCTCCGCGAGCGGATACGTCCACGTGGTCCCGCCGTCCGGTGACCGCGCGATGCCGCGCTTTTCGAGTCCGACCACCCACCGGCGTTCATCTGCGGAGACGTTGATGGTTCGCGCGGGACTCGTCACGCCCACGCGCTTCCACTTGGGCTTAGAGCCGGCGCTGAGTCGCAACGTGTAGACTCCGGCTTCAGCCGCTGCCAGGTATCCGTTGTGGAGTGGAACGATCTGACTCACAAAAGGGCAGTCGAGACCATCGTTGACACGTTGCCAGGCGTCGTCGCTGTCGGGCGACCACATCCAGACACCATGAGCCGTTGCAAGCAGCGCGCCCCCCGTGTACGGACCCGGGAGCACGTCGAGCACCTCCGCAACACGCCAGTCACTTTCGACACGCCAGGACGACCCACCATCGAGGCTCCTGAGGAGTCCGTTCCCACACGCAAGCAGGATAGCGTCGGCGTCGCGGTCGAATGCAACCGAGAAGGCGCGTACGTTGCGCCAGCCACGGTGCTGCCACGATCCGTTGTCCTGAACATGCAGACCGGACGGACCGTTGTTGCTGCCGACGACGTATCCATCGGTTTCCAAGACAGAGAGAATGTGGCCCATGTGGTAGAACTGATACCTTGAGATGACGTTACGAATGATACGCGTCGATCACATCGTGCGGCAAACACCGTGCAGCATCTTGAGCAAACGATAATGAGTAGCCGGCCGCATCCGTGGTGCAGGGTTGGCGTGTTGTTACTTGTTCAACTGGTAGTCTTGGTATCTGTGCACGGCGACGCGTACGCGCAGTTACCCGACGCTACTGGATTACATTTTCGGGTCCTTAACGAGGGTGTCGGGGGCGCAAATCGGCTGCGCCTCGTCGTATCACTCCCTGCTGTGAACTCGACACGCGACCGGACCGAGACGTTCTGGTTGGTGCCCGGGGAGCGTTCGCCCGCGCTACCGATTTTGCAGAACGAGGTGGGCAACGCTGTGTCGGTCGTGGTTACGCAGTTCGGGCGACACGCAACGCAGACTACCACGGTCCTGGATCTTCGGGTTACAGCGGAGGCGGCGGAAGTGGCTGTGGTCTTGCCGGAGATGCCTGATGCCGGTGTGCGTGACAGCGGTGCAAAAGCGGCAGCAACTATTCTGGGAATGGCGGGGAGCGCAGAGCTTGTGGGTCCACGCGCCGTGATCGGGCACGCGACAACGATTACGACCCTCGCTGATCCGGATGTCGCGATCGACATGCGCGTCGCCATGGAGTCAGCAACGAGTCCCGTGCTCGAGGTTGTGACATCCGATCGATCTGTCAGGCTGGGTATCTCGAAGCCGTGCGCGCAGGACGGCGGCCCAGGGTCAACAGCGTTCTACTGCTTCAGGATGGCGGGGCTCGAGGCGGGAGAGGACGTGACCTTACGACTCGTTAGCGGTGGCGCGGCAACCGATCTGGGCCGTTACGAACTTGCCGTCGGAATGAACACGCTGGCGATCAGCGTTCCCGATCAGGTCCGACGCTAGTTGGCGCCTCTGCCCCCGAGCACAACGCCGACGGTGCGCAGAAGAATCTTTGCGTCAAGCAGCGGCGAGCGATGCTGCACGTACCAGCGCTCGAGGTTCACGCGCTCGCAGAACGAGATATCGTTTCGGCCGGAGACTTGCCACAGGCCGGTGAGACCGGGCTTGCGCGAGAGGATGATTTCGGCGGAGTCTTTCATTCGCGAGCGCTCAGCCGGGATGTAGGCCCTTGGGCCGACGAGGTTCATTTCACCGCGAACGACGTTGATCAACTGTGGGAGCTCGTCGAGGCTCCAGCGGCGAAGGAAGCGACCAGCGCTCGTGACCCTCGGGTCATTACGAAGCTTGTGGAAGATCTCGAACTCCGCTTTCAGTACTGGATCGTTGTCGAGGATTTGATGCAGGCGGTCCTCGGCGTCCAGATACATGCTCCTGAACTTGAAGATGTAGAACGTACGGCCGTTGAGGCCCAGTCGCCGCTGCCGGAAGAGTACGGGCCCGGGTGAGTCACGCCGAATCCAGACACCGATAAAGAGGAATAGTGGAGACAGCAGCAGGAGCGCGACAGCCGCGATGACCCGATTGACGTAGGAGCGCAGACGTGCGACAGTGCCGAGGCGCTCGCTCGCAGGGCTCGTCGACTGACGAGTCCCGGGTCGGGGAAGTCCCGTATATGCGTGACCTGCAACTGTAGACGGCACGATTCTCTGTCGGCGACCGTTTGCGATTCGCGGCGTTTCGGCGAGTGGACTATCCGTATTCGTCGTAGCGCTCAAGACCTTTTGATCTTTCTCGTTCCGTGAGTCCTGAACCGATTGTGTCGGTCTGTCTTGCTGCGCTCAGACAGCTCGAACGCGTCACAAAGTTCAGGAACGTTTGTCGGAGCTAGATTACGAAGCTGTAAAATAGGAACTTAACGTCAACTTCCAATTTGACATGTTTTTGCGACGCTTGATTCAGAGCGTTTGGCACTTGCCAGGTTTTGTCTGCCACCTGAACGAAGCCGATGCCGCACTGGCGTCACCCCCGGACAGGGGCATGTTGGACTCGATGTGAATCCGTTCGAGACTTGACGTTTTGTCCCTCAGATACGTACTGCGCAAAATACAGAAAAATGGGGTCATCGCGTACTCAACTATTCCCATATTTCTTTCGTCACAGACCTCAGCCCCTTATAGGTGCCGGAATCGGTGATGTAAGCGCTAACGCACATTTGACTTGCGGCACACATCCAGCCTCCTTCATCTCAATGAACGTAGAATTGCGGGCAATTCGACCGCCGCATCTCAAGAAAATGGAACAAAGGCTGGCGCGTAATCGAATATCCAGCCCTGATGTCTCAGTTGTAGGCTGTCTCGTGGCTTCATGAACAAGAGAAACACGCTAATTGCCGCTATGGGAATCGTAGCCATCGTCGTCGTCGGAATGTTGACCGGCCTCTTCCAGCAGAAGGACTACATGTCCATGCAGTACCCTGAGGTGGAGGTGCCGGTCGACGAAGTGCACACCATCCGGATTACGACTGCGGAGCACCGGATTGTGCTCGAAAAATCAGATGAGGGATGGGCCATGACCAGCCCCATCGTGTCACCGGTTGAGCAGCCTCCGGTAAACGCGATCCTGCGTCGCATGCGCAAGCTCGAACTCGACGTTGCCGTTACCGCTGAGCGAAGCAGGTACGAAGAGTTCGGCGTGACACCCGAGTTGGGTCGGCGCCTTGAATTGGAGTGGCCCGGCGGGCGGCAGCGCCTCACGGTCGCAGGCTATGGTGAGATGTTTCAGTCTGACTACGTGCTCATCGACGGAGACCCGCGCGTATTCTTCCTGCCCAGACGCTTCGGCATCGTTGATCATCCCCGATCCTGGCGCGACAAGCGCATTACCCACGGCGCAATCGAGTCGATGCGTTCGGTCACCGTTGAGGGTCCTGACCGCAACTACGTTGTGAACAGGAGTCCGGATGGATCATTCAGTCTCGAATCGGGCGAGTCGTTGAATGCCGACGCAGCGCGCCGTCTGTTCTCTCAATATGCCATGCTGCGTTCGGATGGTTTTTCCGACGACGTTGCTGCTGACGATGTTGTCGGTGAGCCGACAGTTACGGTGCGCATTGTGCGTGAGTCCGGCGAGACGGTTGTGTACTACAAAGACGCGATGATTCACCTGAACGTCGCCGTTGACGCGCTTGAGTCTGTGCATCATGTTGCGTCAAATCGTCTTGCCGTGCTGGCGCCGCTCAAAGAAGATCTCGTCGCATCAGAGTAATCCGAAAGAGTCCAACACGAGAGTAATGCCTCC
>JAUIJQ010000362.1 GCA_030431165.1 Rhodothermia bacterium
GGCTTTGTCGCTGTACTTCTCGCCGTAGAAATCCGTGATGAACTCGATCCGGTCTTTGGCCTCGCTGGTGTTGCGCTCCGGGTGGTACGCGGGGTCAAAGCCGATGCCGTCGTTGGGCCCAAGCTCGCAAAGGAGCGTCAGAAACTCACCCTTGCCGCACCCGATTTCGACAACTGTCTTGTTGCGCAGATCAAAACGCTCGATGAGGTCTTCAGCGAGTCGTTTGTGGAACGCGGAGAATGTGCCCGAAAAGCCCTGCGTCTCTTCGTACTCCGACGAGTAGTCAACGAGCTCTTCCGAAAAAACGCGGTTTGTGATGAAGCCGGATGTCGGGCTAAACGCCAGCTCGATGTTGCCGAGCGGAAACGTGAGTGCCTGCTCATGCGTGCGCATCAGCAGGACACTGTTCACCGGCACATCCGGAATAGAAAAGAAGACCTGGTCAGCGGGCGCGACACCATCAAACAGGGAGGTGTCGTCCTCGACCGAGGGCGAATGCGTTGGGTTCATGGCCTCGGCCGTCAGATGAGCGTTGGTACGGGGATCGGATTGATGAACTTGCCGCCGCGGCGCCTGTATTCGTCCTGCTGCTTCATGATCTCCTCGGCGAAGTTCCACGCAAGGAGCAGGACAACGTCAGGCTGATCTTCGACAAGCTTTTCGGTCGGATAGATTGGCAGATGATTGCCACCCATGAACCGGCCGTGCTTGTACGGATTAAGGTCAACGACATACTCGACCAGATCGGATCCAATCTCGCAGTAATTCAGGAGCGTCGCGGCCTTGGCAGCCGCGCCATACGCGACGACACGCTTGCCCTCGCGATTCAGGTCAATCAGCAAACGCCGCAAGCCCGACTTTACCGACTCAACACGGTCCGCGAAGTCACTGAAGAAATCCGCGGTGTCCACGCCGCGTTCTTTCTCCATATCAAGCAGGTCGCGAACCGACGCGTCAGGGGCTTCGTGCTTTTCGAGGAAAAGCCGGATAGAGCCACCCTGCGTCGAGATTCGTTCCACGCGGTTGAGGTAGAGACCCTTCGCCCGACTGAGACGATCAAACGCGGTGACCGACCAGTAACACACGTGCTGGTGGTAGATCATGTCGAAGCCGCAGCGATCAACCAGGTCCACCACGTACTGCACTTCGATGACGGCGACGCCATCGTCTTTGAGCATTGTGGCGATGCCTTCGACAAATCCGCCGAGATCGGGCACGTGTGCAAGCACGTTGTTGGCGAGAAAGACATCCGCCTTCTTGCCGTCGTCTTCTTTTTTCCGCGCGAACTCGGCGGTAAAGAAGTCGATCTCGGTTGGTATCCCCTTCTCTATTGCCGCTCGCGCGGGTGCCTCGGCGGGATCAACGCCTAGCACCGGAATGCCCTTCGCTCGAAAGGCTTCCAGCATGTATCCGTCGTTGCTCGCCGCCTCAAACACGAGGCTGTTTTCGTTCAGTCCGCGCTCCTCGATGCGACTGTGCGCCGAATCATGGAAGTGTTTGACCAGCGACGGCGAAACGGATGAGAAGTACGGGTACTCCGAATAGAAGAGCACTTCAGGATTAACCGTCTCCGCAATCTGCGCAAGCGCCGAGGTCGGCGAAAACACAAGCGTCAGCGGGACGATCGGCTCCGGCTCGTCCAATTGACCTGCCGTCAGCAGTCGATCTGCCAGTGGCGAGTCGCCAAGGCGCAGGATCGGCTGCAGGTCGGTGGCGCCGCTGGCGCGGCAAGTCGTCTCAGTCTTGTAAAGCCAGTCCACTCCCTGTGGAGCTACGTCAGTCGGCATCGTCACTTCGTTGAGCTCTCGGTGGTTAACCTATTCAGCGGTGGCGTGAGTCTGGATCCAGCGGAGGTTGCCGTCCAGGCGACCAGCCTCCTGCAGCTCGTGGATGTGCGCCAGTCGCTTGTAACGCGGACCTTCAAACTGGTCGAGCTCAAGCCCGATGCGCTTGTAGTTCTCGTACAACTCCTGTGCGCCTTTCCGCGCCGTCCAGACGGGCTCGAAGTTCGGCAGCACGCGACGGATTTTTTCACAGCTCACGCGGTACGTCCGCTTGTCGGGACCAGCCGAGTCGGCAAAAGCAACTTCGGATCCGGGAACAACCTCGCCAACGATTTCGGCGATCTCGCGTATCCGGAAGTTCTCGTCAGTGCGACCAACGTTGAACGCCTGGTCGTGTACCGCTTCACGCGGCGCTTCCATCGCGGCGATAAACGCGCGAGAGATGTCGCCGATGTGCACGATCGGGCGCCACGGCGTCCCGTCACTCTTCAGGTAAACCTTGCCGGTTGTGTAAGCCCACGCAACAAGGTTGTTCAGTACGAGGTCAAACCGAAGGCGCGGCGAAAAACCGTACGCCGTTGCGTTGCGCAGGTATGTCGGAGAGAACGAGTCATCTGCCATCTTCGACAGGTCGCGCTCGACAAAGACCTTGGATTCACCATACGGCGTCACCGGGTTGAAGCTAGCCGTCTCTTCGACGAAGTCAGGGCCCGCGGCGCCATACGTTGAGCACGAACTCGAGAAGATGAACCGCTCAACGCCGGCCTCTTTTGCGAGCTCGCCCATGCGAACCGACGCGATGTGATTGATCTCGTACGTGAGTTGCGGATTCAGGTCACCCAGCGGGTCATTCGAAAGTCCGGCGAGGTGCATGACGCAATCGTAGCCGTCGAAATCTGAGCGTTCAACGTCACGGATGTCTTTGATGACCTGTGGAATTTCGACCGGCGGCTCGCCGAAGGTCGATCCTCGGAACAGATCGGTATCGAGGCCAACTACTTCGTGATCGCGCTCAAGCAGGAGCGGGATGAGAACGGTTCCGATGTATCCTTTGTGACCGGTTACAAGTACGCGCATTCGTTTGTGATATTAGATCGTGTTAGATCGACTTTCCAAAATTGAGGAGATCGGTTGAGACAACCGGTTGGTCGTCTTGCCACACTTTCCATGGGGCTTTCCCGGACTCCCAGTAGGTCTCGAGAATGTGCTTCTCTCTGAGCGTATCCATACACTGCCAGAAGCCGTCGTGCTTGTACGCAACGAGTTGTCCTTCTGACGCAAGCGTCTCCAGCGGTTCGTGCTCGAACATGGTCGCGTCGCCTTCGATGTAGTCGAACACCTGCGGCTCGAGCACAAAGAACGCGCCGTTGATCCAGCCTTCGCCGAGCTGCGGCTTTTCAGTAAACGCGAGCACCCGGCCGTCGTCGTCAGCGAGCTCAATATGTCCGTAACGCGCGGGCGGTCGCACGATTGTCATGGTTGCCAGTTTGCCGTGGGCCCGGTGGAACGCCAGCAACTGATTGATATCAACGTTCGAGACACCGTCGCCCCATGTAAGCATGAACGTCTCGTTGCCAACGTACGGGGCGAAGCGCTTGATACGTCCGCCCGTCATGGTCGGAATGCCGGTATCGATCAAATCAACGGTCCAGTCGAGGTCCGCACCGCCGTGCTTCTGGATCGTCCCGGAGCCGAGGTCAACCGTCAGGCTGCTATTCAACCGGCCGTAGTCCACGAAGTACTTCTTGATGACGTCGCCTTTGTAACCGAGCGCCACCATAAAATCGTTGAACCCGTAATGCGCATACAGACGCATAATGTGCCACAGGATCGGGTAGCCACCGATCTCCACCATCGGCTTCGGCTTCACTTCGGTTTCTTCGGCAAGGCGTGAGCCCCTGCCCCCTGCGAGAATGCCAACCTTCATGCTATCGTGCGCTTGATTTCAGAGTCGCGGTTCAGATTTCCCACTACACGCCAGGCGAAGCAGCATGCGTACGTGGTAAACGTATACTGTTGCCCAGTTGACGTCCAGAGTAAACGTACAAGGCAGTGCCCGGCTCCAGTATCGGCAACAGTTGTTACCCGATAATTAGAGATAGCGCGAAATAATGCAGTAGACCGACACCAAACTGAACGTGGCGTCTCAAACTGAGACGCCACGTCGGTTTGATCGATTGTCGTTGTCGCAAAGACGCCTTCCGGTCAGGCGGCCTTGCGTTAATCAGCCTAGTTGAAGCCCTCTCCGCTGACTACCGGCCGCGCGTCCTGGTTTGCAACCTGCCAGGCCGTTCCGAAGATCAGACGTGAGATCCGCGCCATACGCTCGTATTCGATCTTGTGCGCCTCATCCTCCAGTCCGTGGTAGTCTTCGTGCGTCCCGGTGAAGTAGAAGATGAACGGGATGGAGTGCTTTCCGAAGTTCCAGTGATCTGACCGGCGGTAGAACTGATTGGGGTCGTCTTTCGAGTTAAACCGCTCGTCGAGCTCCAGATTTGTGCCGGTCACATCGTTGACCTGCGCGTTGATGTCGTGCAACTCCTGCGAGATGAGATTCGACCCGATGATATAAACGTAATTCTCGCTTTTGGTCGGATGGGTCGGATCAAAACGACCAATCATGTCG